>JAFAWZ010000284.1 GCA_019241495.1 Acidimicrobiales bacterium
CCTGCGACGTTCCTGCCCCGAGTGAGGCCATGGAGGCGATCGGCGTACGGCGCACAGCCCGAACCTTAACCTGGCCCAGCCTCCAAGTGGCTGAGTTCCTGGGCCCGCCCGCGCTACAGATACTGGCCGGTAGCGACCCGCTCGATCGATCGACCTCCGGTCGTCTCGTCGCCCTGCGACATGATGGTGCGGATGTAGACGATCCGCTCGCCCTTCTTGCCCGAGATCTTGGCCCAGTCGTCGGGATTGGTGGTGTTGGGCAGGTCCTCGTGCTCCTTGTACTCCTGACGGATGGACTCGAGCAGGTCCTGGGTGCGGATCCCCTGGGTGTCGCCGGCGATGACCCGCTTGATGGCGAGCTTCTTGGCCCGCCGGACGATGTTCTCGATCATGGCCCCGGACGCGAAGTCCTTGTAGTACATGGTCTCCTTGTCGCCGTTCTGATAGGTCACCTCGAGGAACTGGTTGCTCTCGTCGGCCCGGTACATCTCGGCCACGGTCCGCTCGATCATGGACTGGACCGCCTTGTCCCGGTCACCCCCACCCAGCCCGGCGATCTCACCTTCGTCGAGAGGCAGATCAGAGGTCAGGTAGCGGGCGAATATCTGCCCGGCTGCGTCCTGGTCGGGGCGTTCGATCTTGATCTTCACGTCCAAGCGCCCCGGCCGCAGGATCGCCGGGTCGATCAGGTCTTCGCGGTTGGAGGCTCCGATGACGATCACATTGCGCAGAGCTTCCACCCCATCGATCTCGGCCAACAGCTGGGGGACGATGGTCGACTCCATGTCCGAGCTGATACCAGTGCCGCGGGTGCGGAACAAAGAGTCCATCTCGTCGAAGAAGACGATGACCGGCACCCCCTCTTCGCTCTTCTCCCGGGCCCTCTGGAACACCAGCCGGATCTGGCGTTCCGTCTCGCCGACGTACTTGTTCAGAAGCTCGGGACCTTTGATGTTCAAGAAGTAGCTGCGGGCCGCCCGGTCGCCCGATACGTCAGCCACCTTCTTGGCGAGGGAGTTGGCCACCGCCTTGGCGATGAGCGTCTTGCCGCAGCCGGGGGGCCCGTAAAGCAGTATCCCCTTGGGGGCGGGCAGCTTGTGCTGGACGAACAGATCCCGGTGGAGGAACGGGAGCTCGACCGCGTCGGTGATGGCTTCTATCTGCGAGTCCAGCCCGCCCACGTCTTCGTAGGAGATGTCGGGAACCTCCTCCAAGATCAGCTCCTCCACCTCGGGACGCGGCAGCCTCTCGAGCAGCAGCCCCGTACGGGAATCCATCAGCATGGAGTCCCCGGCCCGGAGCTTCACGCCGCTCAGCTCCTCAGCCAGCTCGACCACCCGCTCCTCGTCGGCCCGGCCCATGATCACGGCGCGACCGTCCTCGAGCAGCTCTTTCAGGGTCACGATCTCGCCTGACTTCTCGCCGGACCGGGCCAGGACCACGTTGAGGGATTCGTTGAGCACCACCTCGGCTCCGCGGTGCAGGTCCGACCCTTCCTGGGCCAGCTCGGGATGCAGCGCGACCCGCATCTTTCGCCCGCCGGAGAACACATCGACGGTCCCGTCGTCGTTACGGCCGAGGAAGGTCCCGTAGGCCGAGGGGGGCTGGGTCAGCTTGTCGACCTCCTCCCGGAGGGCGGCGATGTGCTCCCGGGCCTCCCGGAGCGTGAAGGTGAGGCGCTCGTTCTGGGATATGGCCTGCTGGAGCTGGCCCTTGGTCTCCAGGAGCTTCTCCTCGAGGGTGCGCACCCGCTTGGGAGCATCCTGCATCCGGCGGCGCATCGAGAGGAGCTCCTCTTCCAGCACCTGAGCGTGCTCGCGCAGCTCCTCCAGCTCCACCTGGTTGGGGGTCCGGCCGCTCCCGCGGCCCGCTAGGGGTTCAGGGTTTCGATTGGATGCTCCCGTCGGGTCGGACACTAAGCACCTCGCTCCTTGCTGGGCGGCCTCCTCAATCGGCGACTGGCCTCAGCGGGTGAACTTACCCCCATATCGGGCGTATTCGCAGTCCATTGCGGAGCCGCAGCGGCGACTCCTGGCCATGCAGCGGCCGTATTGACACAGTGAGACGCCCCTCTGTACCGTCCAGCCGGTAGACTTGTCCTAGATGTGGGCGAAAACCTGCATTTCCCCCTGTTTGACGACTAGATGCGAGGCATAGCACAGCGATGAAGGTTTGGATCGACCAGGATCTCTGCACCGGCGATGGTCTCTGCGAAGAGATCGCCCCTGCAGTCTTCACGCTTCTCGATTACGGCCTCTCCTACGTAAAAGAAGGGGACAAGGTCTTCGACAACCCCGGAGGCCACGAGGGCCTCGCGGTGGTGCCCGACGGCATGGAGGACGCCACCAAGGAGGCGGCCGAGGAGTGCCCCGGAGAGTGCATCTTCATCGAGGAGTGATCGAGAGGAGTCGGCGCTCCGGCTCACCCTCCATTTGACCACGAAGTGTCATGGGGCTATCCCATTTTCGCCCCTCTAAGAGCCCGTGAGACAGCGCCCGGTGGAGGTACCGGGAGCGCGTGTCTCGGCCATCGCAGCACGAAGCTCGCTGGTGGCGAGGGCGTAGGACACGTTGGGCTGGTTGGCCGAGATGGCGAACGCCACGCCGATCACCTGGCCACTCGTGTCCACCAGCGGTCCCCCCGAGTCACCGTGGGCCAACGCGGCAGCGAGGACCAGCACCTGGCGCTTGGTGGTGTGCTGGTCGTAGATGTCGCGGCCGCCGGCCTCCTCCTGCTGGGCCACCCGGGCCGGGCTGGCGTAGACCGGGTCCTGCCCGTTCGGGTGGCCGAAGACGGCCCCGGCCTGCCCGATCTGGGCCGCGGAGACCTCGAGGGGAGCCTCGCCCAGGGCTGAGACGGAGAGGAGCGCGATGTCGATGTCTGGGTCGAACATCACGACGGTGGCCGCCCGGGTCTGGCCCGAGGGCAGGAGCACCCTCGTCTGGCCGGGCGGCTCGCCGGCGACCACGTGGGCATTGGTGGCGATCAGGTCCGGCCCCACGGCGAACCCGCTGCCTTCGTAGATACGGTTGCAGGCCTGACCCTCGACCTTCACCGTCGACCGCTCGACGGACCCGGCCAGAGCGGTGGTGAGGGGGATGGTGGCGGGAGGTGGTCCCGAGGCGAACCCGGGTTGCAGCACGGAGAACACCTGGGGGGCGTCGTTGCCGACCAGCCTGCGCAGCACCTGCAGGGCATCGGGTGGCGGCGGTAACGCTCGTGACAGCCAACGCGAGATAGCCGAGCCGGACACGGACCTGGCCGGCCAGCCCGGCACCGAGGCCAGTGAGGGAATCAGAAGCCAGAGCAAGGCAAGGATGCCGACGGCACCCACCAACGCCCCCACGGCCCGGTCCACCTGGCGCAGAGGGCCGATGGGAAGGATGCCGTGGAGGCGGGCCCCGGCGAGCAGGCCAGCCGCCTGGCCGATCATCGCTCCCCCGACCAGGACGGCCACCGCGATCGCCAGCAGGGTTCCAGCCGACTCCCCGGGGAGACGCACGATGATCGGGGGCAGGATCCGCACCGCGACGTAGAAGCCGACGGCCAGGCCGAGCCAGGAGATGACCCGGCCCAGGAAACCGAGCCGGTAGCCGCCCACGGCCGCCATGACGGCAGTGGCCAGGACGATGAGGTCCATCGAATCCATCAGCCGTCCCGGCCCGCCTGCCCCTCGGAGGACTGACAGCCGGTCCCGTCACTCATTGGCCCCTCACCCATCGGCCCCTCACCGATCGGCTCGTCACCCATCGGCCGACCGGCGCCGTGCAGGAGCCGGGCCGAGGTCAAGAACCCGGTGTGGGCAACCATGCGATGGTCCGGGCGGACGGACTGCCCTTGGACGTGCCAGCTCCGCTGGAGCACCTCCACCGTCTCGGCCATCCCGAAGGCGCTGCGGGCGAGCGAGTCCCGCAGGGCGCTGACCTGCCCGATGGTCGGCAGGTAGGAGACGAGGATGCCGCCCGGCAGCAGCGCCTCCTCCGCCGGCTTCACAAGCCGCCACGGCTCGGGCAGGTCCAGGACCATTCGGTCGAACCCGGACTCGTCGATGCCGTCGTAGGCATCGCGCACCGAGACCTCGTAGCGGTCGAGGGCGTCGCTGCCGA
>JAFAWZ010000323.1 GCA_019241495.1 Acidimicrobiales bacterium
AGCATCCCCATGCGCTGATCGGTTCGGTCGGAGCCATATGCGAAACGCTCGAGGCCCGGCGGGCCCGGTTCGGGTTCTCGTACGTGACCGTCCTGGACCAAGACGCCGAGGCTTTGGCCCCGGTGGTGGAGCGCCTAGCTGGAAGATGAACCGGTTGGGGCGACGCCCGGTCTCAACGCCCCGACCATTCCGGCGACCGCTTCTCGGCAAACGCTCGGGGTCCCTCCTTGAAGTCCTCGCTGCTGCGCCACTTCTTCCGGAGGTCCAGCGCCTCACCCTTGGCAGCCGTCTCCCCGAGTGAGAAGCTCGCCCGGGCCACCGCCCTCGAGTAACGAACGGCCAGCGGAGAGGCCTGGCAGATGGCTTCGGCCAGCTCGACGGCGGCGTCCAGGCCGCTCCCGGTCGGCACGACCCGATTGACCAGGCCCAGCTCGTAGGCCCGCGACGCCGAGAACGGGGTGCCGGTGAGAATGGCTTCCAGGGCGATCGCCGGAGGTATGCGCCTCGGCAAGCGTTCGAGTCCTCCCGCGCCTGCCACCACGCCACGCAGCACTTCGGGCAGGCCCATCTCGGCGTGCTCTTCCATCACAACCAGGTCGCAGGCCAGGCAGAGCTCGCAGCCGCCACCGAGGGCGAAGCCGTTTACGGCGGCGATCACAGGTTTCGAGATGGCTGGCCCGATCCCGCCGAACGAGTGTATGACCGGCCCGGCCGGATCGTCGGCCGGCGAAGCCGCGTTCCTCACCGCCATCAGCTTCAGGTCGGCACCTGCACAGAACGCCCTGGTCCCGACGCCGGTGATGATATGGACCCAGATGTCGTCGTCGGCTTCTTGCTCCTCCCAGGCCAGGACCAGCGCCTCGGCCAGATCGGGACTCATGGCGTTCCTCGCCTCCGGTCGGTTCATGGCGACGATGCCAACGTGACCTCTTCGCTCGCGGAGCAGGATCGGTTGACCCGCCGCGTTCGTGGCCATCTCGTTCAAAATGCGCCTCCTCGTTCCAGCCCTCGGCAGACGCTACACACTGGCGGGTCGGGAGGGCACCTGTTGCGATCCGGCTGCGGGCGCAGGCCGGCCCATCAGCTTCTCAGTAACCGTGCTCGGCGTGCACGACCCCTTCGAGCGGCTGGCCCGACAAGAAACGCACGAGGTTATCGACGAACGAGGCGACCAGTCGCCGGGGCGCGTCGGGAGAGCTCCATGAGATGTGGGGCGTGAGGTGAACACGCGGGTGCGAGTACATCCAGTGGCCTTCCGGGAGGGGTTCCGGGTCGGTGACATCGAGGCTGGCCAATGCCACCCGGTCGTCATCGAGCGCGCCGCGCAGGGCGTCCTGGTCGATGAGCGAGCCTCGAGCGATGTTCACCATGTGCACGCCCTGTTTGATCAGGCCCAGAGCCGGCACGCCGATCAGCGAGGACGTCTCGGCGGTGGCCGGGGCAGCCAACACCAGGTGGTCCACCCGGGGAAGCAACGCGTCGAGGGAGTCGAGCACCGTCACGCCCGGTAGCTCAGACGGCGCCCCGCTGCGCCGCACCGCGAGCACTGCCATATCGAATGCCAGCGCCCGACGGGCCACGGCCAGCCCGATGCCGCCCAGGCCGATCAGGCCGAGGGTCTTGGTGGACAGCTCGCCCAGGCGGATCGATCCCCTGCGCTCGGGCGGGGCCGACAACCAAAGCGATGGAAGCTGCTTCTCGAACGCCAGAATCGACGCCATCACGAACTCGGCGATCGGCACCGCGCTGAGGCCCCGGCCGCAGGTCACGGTGCGATTGATCAGCACCTCCGGGGCGAGGCCGTCGATGCCAGTTGCGCCGATGTGCACCCAGCGGGCGCCGAGCCGGTCGGCGCGGCTGAGGGCCGGGTCGCGTGCGCCCATGACGAAGAGGACGTCGGCTCGCAGTCCGTCGTCTATGTGGGCGTCGAGCTCTTCGACGTTCTGCGGGCTGAGAACCTCGACACCTTCCATGGCATCGAGAGCCGCGGTGACTTTCGGGTTTGGCACGGCGACGACGGTCACGGGCATGGGGGGGACCTCTGTGGTTGCGAGCGGCGGGTCGGGCCGGTTCAGGACCGGGACGGGAGGGGTTCGGGTCCGACTACCGGCAGGCGGATCGAGCTCAAGTGAAGTGGACCGGTGTGGATGTGGTTCGAGACGCCGACGTGATAGGCGGGGTCGTAGGCCCGCCGGGTCGGCCGGCCAGAGGCGTCCAGGCGGGCGCCGGGGCCCTCGATCGGCGTGACGTCCACCCGGAGGCGGTGGCCGGCTCGGACCCGGGCGGTGGCCGCGAGCATCTCGACCTCGATCTCCACCACCTCGTCTGGAGTCAGGGGTTGGCGGTCCTCGGCCCGATGGGTGTGCCACGGCCTCTCCGGGCAGGAGCGGGCCCGGTCCGTCGCGCGCTGTGAGACCTTCAGGCAACCCCATGTGACGGGAGCCTGTGAGGTGCGGGCCCTCTCGTAGCGGACCTCGGCGCCGTCGGCGTCCACGACGCGCAGGGCAACGAACACGTCCATGTCGTGGGCCGACGCGGACACCCACAAGGTCGCGCCGAAGTGTCCGGCCAGCTCCACGTCGGCGTCGAGTGGGGCCGAGAGGAACGAGGCCGATGCCGGCAGGTCGGTGGCGTCGGCGTCGGCGTCGGCCGAGTAACTGCTCCGCTGCGAGCTTTGCGGAGCCTCCCGGGCGAGCGCGCCGCGGGTGGCGTCGAGAAACCACGTCTCGTAGCAGGTACCGGGCACCGGCCAGGTCGGCTCCTCGCGCCACTCGAAAGCTCCCCCTCCGGTCCGCATGATCATCCGTACCGGGGCCGGCGGCTGCTGTGGCTCGACTCCTTTGAGGAAGCGGTCAAAGAAGACCTGTTCGTCCTCGAGGCAATCCCGGAACAGGAACGGGAAGTAGGTGGCGTCCACGACGAGCAGCTGCTTGTGCTTAGAGGGCAGCTCGCGGAACGCCTCGAAGCCGGCCCGCCCGTGAAGGGAGGCGGTTTGGCTGACCGCGGTCAGCACCGGGACCGTGACGCGCGAGAAGTCAGCGGAGAGCGGTCCCGTTCCCGAGGGCCCGTAGTACGCCGGCTCGTCGAAGGCATGGGCCTGCATGCCTCCGACCAGGTCCACTGCTGCGCCGCCGCAGCGCCCCTCGCCGACGAGCCCGTCGAACCAGCCGCGCCGGTAGGCCTCGTTGAAGATGCCCCCCGGGTAGGACAGATCGCGGTAGGCGTCGGCGTCGGACGCGAACGGCATGATGGCGCGCAACGAAGGCGGGCCCAGGGCGGCCACGTTCCACTGGATGGTTGCGCTGTAAGAGGCGCCGTAGAGGCCGACTTTGCCGTCGCACCACGATTGGCCGGCGATCCACTCGATGGCGTCGTAGTAGTCGCTTGCCTCCTGAGCCGAGAAAGGCTCGAGCACGCCGGGCACCTTCCCCACCCCGCGGCCGTCGATCCTCACGACCGCGTAACCCCGGGGAACCCAGACATGGGCGCTCGCGCTCACTATGGTCTCCGAATAGCGGACCACTGGCGGGAGGTCGCCCGGGCCCTGCTCGAACCAGACGTCCTCCCGGTCCTCGCTGGCCAGCCGGTCGGCTTCGTCGCAGATGGAGCCGTTGCGGAAGGCCTTCCCGTACACGCTCAAGCGGGCGATGGCCGGGTAGCGCTCCTCTGATATCGGCCGGTAGATGTCGGCGAGGAGGTAAGAGCCGTCGCGCGTCGGGATCTGCACGTTGGTGTCCTTGCGGATCCCTGCCATGGCCCGCCGCAGGTGGTTGCGGGCCTCTGCGGCGCCGGGCAAGGGGCGTCCCAGCTCTTCGAAGAGGCTCAGCAACCCGGGGTCTCGCTCGAACCTCGCGACAGGAAGCTCGAAGTCCAGCCCAGAAACGTGCGCCTCGACGGCAGATACGAGGGCCGGGTCGACCACCAAAGCGCGGGCCGGATCGCCCCCCATGAGCCCGAAGACGAACCGGGCCCGGTTGGTGATGCCGGGCCGGCTGAGCGGGCTGCCAAGCTCGGCGCCGGGGGCCAGATCGGCGATCGTGAGGCTCGCCTGACCCGCGGCCGAGCCGATGACCAGGGATCCGATCGAGAAGGTCAGCACCTCGTCGGCGCCGAAGGCGAAGCGACCGGCCGCGTCGGTGACGCCCTCACCAGATGGGCTCGAGTACCTCAGACCCACGAATGGACCGTCGCGGAAGGCACCGACGGTCGTTCGGGCCAGGGCCCCTTCAGGCACAGCGCTCCAAGACAGTCGCGCAGATCCGCTCGACCGACGGGATGGCGCTGTCTTCGAGCACGCCGGCCGCAGGCAGCGGGACGTGCGGGGCGGTGATGCGCACCACCGGAGCGTCGAGAGCCTCGAAGCACTCCTCGGCGATCAACGAGGCGATCTCCGCGCCCCAGCCGAGCAGGCGCGGGTTCTCCTCGACGGTGAAGGCAACCCCCGTGCGGCTGACCGCCTCGAAGATGGTCGCCGTGTCGAGCGGCACGAGGGTGCGCAGATCTACGACGGTCGCATCGATGCCGTGCTCGGCCAGCACCTCGGCCGCGGCGAGGGCGCGCGGCACCATCGCAGCGAGGGCGAGCAGGGTCACATCCTTGCCTTCGCGCCGTATGACGGCGCGGCCCAAGGCCTCGACGTGCTCGCCGTCGGGGACGCTCGCCTTGACCGCGTACAGCGCCTTGTGACCGAAGAAGAGCACGGGATCAGGGTCTCGGATCGAAGCCGCGAGCAGCCCGAACGCGTCTGCGGGGGTCGACGGCGCCACGACCTTCAATCCCGGTACCGCCATGGCCCAGTTCTCGAGGCTCTGCGAGTGCTGGGCGCCGAAGCGCAGTCCCCCGCCGTTGCCCGTCACGATCACCAGCGGCAGGGTGACCTGGCCATCGAGCATGTAACGCGTCTTCGCCGCCTGGTTGGCCACCATGTCCCAGCACGTGGCGAGGAAGTCGGCGAACATTATGTCGGCTACCGGTCTCAAGCCGGTCATGGCGGCTCCTATGGCCGCCCCCACGATGGCCTCCTCCGAGATGGGTGTGTCGCGTACCCGCGTCGGGCCGAACTGCTTGTACAGCCCCGAGTAGGTCTTGAACACCCCGGCCGCGGCCCCCACGTCCTCGCCGAGGAGCACGACAGAGGGGTCGCGTCCCATCTCTTGGGCGATGCCCGCCGCGATGGCCTGCCGGTAGGTCAGCTCCGCCATGATCCACTCCCGTCGGCCCAAACGTTCTTCTCGATCTCATCCACCGTTGGTACCGGCGCGGCGAGAGCGGCCGAGGCGGCCTGCTCCACGGCGTCGTCAGCGCTCACGTCTATCTGGGTCAGCACCGACTCGTCGAGGCCCTCGGCCAGCAGGCGGGATCGATAGATGGTTATCGGGTCGCGCTCCAACCACTCTTCCACCTCGGCCTCGGGTCGGTACTTCGCCGGGTCGCTGTTCGAATGGCCGAAATGCCGGTACGTCTCTGCCTCGATGAGCGTCGGGCCATCTCCCGCCCGAGCCCGGCTGCACGCTTCGGCCGCGGCTGTGAACACCACGTCGGCATCGTTGCCGTCGATGAGCACGGGCTCGAGCCCGTAGGCTCGGGCTCGGTCGGCGGCCGGATGGGCGACGGCGGTGACCGATCCGATCGGGGTGTACTCCATGTACCGGTTGTTCTCGCACACGAACACCACCGGCAGCTTCCAAACAGCGGCCAGGTTCAGGCCCTCGTGAAAGGCGCCGATGTTGGTGGCCCCGTCACCGAAGAAACAGGCGACGACCTGGTCGGTGTTGCGGTACTGCGCCGACCACGCCACGCCCGCCGCGATAGGTATGTGCGCGCCCACGATGGCGTACGAGCCGAGAGCCCCGTGCTCCGCACTGGCCAGGTGCATGGAACCCCCCTTGCCGCCGAGCAGGCCTGTGGCCCGGCCGATGAGCTCCGCGAACATGGCTTCCATGGAGCTGCCGCGGGCGAGCACGTGGGCATGGCCGCGGTAGGTGCACAGGGTGCTGTCGCCCGGTCGCAGATTGGCCGCCACCCCGACGGCGATGGCTTCCATGCCCGTCGAGAGGTGACTGGTGGCCGGGACCAATCCCTGGTGGAACAAGGCGAGAACGCGTTTTTCGAACGAGCGGATGTGGACCATCTGCTCGTACATCTGAACCCGGGTGGCCTGGTCGGCCCGACCCGGCGTCGTCCCGATCGGCGTCGAGGTCATGAGCTCATACTTGCACGTAGGGACTTGTCGCCGCCTCCTAGGGTGGCGTACGCTCCCCGACGTTCGGGGCCGCTCGGCCCACAGTTCTGCACAATGGAGGGGACCGCCGTGGCAAAGGTTGGGGAGATAGCGAAGATCGTCACCGCTCCCGGTAAGCGAGCCGAGGCTCTGACAGTCCTCCAACGCATGGTCGACCAGACGAAGAACGAGCCGGGTACCGAGATCTACGTCTTTCACGAGGACATGAGCGACGACGTGACGATCTGGACCTACGAGCTCTACACCGACCAAGCGGCGCGCGACGCCCACGGCTCCAGCCCGGCCATGGCCGCCATCGGCCCTGCCCTGGGCGGCCTCCTCGGCGGCGCTCCAGAGCTCGTCAAACTACGGCCGATGATCGCCAAGGGTGACACGATCGCCTGATCGGCTTCGGCGCGAAACGGGGAAGTGGCCGTGTCTGTTTGGCGGTACGACGGAAAGCGAGCGGTCGTCACCGGGTGCTCCTCGGGTATGGGGGAAGCGACGGTTCGAGAGCTGATCCCGCTCGGAGCCTTCGTCATCGGAGTGGATGTCAAAGAGCCAACGGTTCCCGTCGACGAGTACATCAAGCTCGACCTGACCGACCCCACGGCCATCGAGGCCGCCGCGGCGCGCGTCGGTTCGGTGTCGGCACTTTTCAACTGTGCCGGCCTCTCGAACGGCGGCGGGTCCCCGACCCAGGTCATGCACGTGAATTTCCTCGGGCTACGTGCCTTCACCGAAGCGGTGGTGCCGGCGATGGAGGCCGGGAGTGCCATCGCGTCGATCGCCTCGTTGGGGGGCCAGGGCTGGGAAGGCCGCGTGGAGGTCATCCTCGAGCTGCTCGGAACCCAGTCGTTCGACGAGGGGGCCCGCTGGTGTGAAGCCCATCCGGAGCTGTTGGAGGGCGGGGCCTATGGGTTCTCCAAGCAGTCGATCATCGTCTACACCAAGTTCCGCACTGTCAATCTGGCCAGCCGGGGCATCCGGATCACCTCGATAAGCCCCGGCGTCACCCAGACACCCATGTTGATCGACAGCGCACGAGCCTTGGGCGGAGAAGAGGCGCTCGACCGGGTGCCGGCCCCGCTTGGTCGCCGGTCTCAACCCGAAGAGCAGGCTCGGGTGCTCATCTTCTTGAACAGTGATGCCGCCAGCTACGTGACGGGCCAGAACCTGTGGACCGACGCCGGATTCATGGGCGGCCTGCAGACCGGCACGCTCAACCCGCTTCGACTCGGCGGCTGATGGCCTCGGGCGCAGGAGAGGTCCGTGGTCCGGTTCGCGAGGCCCGCAACTACCTCCAGGGTGGGTTGCACAGCGGTGAGCAGGCCCGCCGCTACGGCTTCCCTGACAGCGGAGCGATCGGCGCCAACATGCACGTCGACCGGTTCCCGCCCGTTCTGGTTGAGGCGTTCGGGCAAGCCTGGATTAGCGACGGTTGGCTCTCCGCGTATTTCGAGAACGTGGCGGCGAGCGGGACCCACGTGCAGGTCGTGCTCGCGGTTGACGAGAGCGGCCGGCTGGGCCGGGTCAGTCTGGTGGACGCGGACCGCGAGGTGACGATCGCCCAGGGCAACGCCGGGCTCGGCTCCTACGGCCGGACCGAGCTCGCCGAGCGAGACCTGAGGCTGTCCGACCCGTCAAAGCTGCGCGGTTTCGCCGAGTTGACAACCGGGACGGTCATCGGGGACGAGGTCCGTACTGCTTCGGAGGCAGAGCAGCTCGGCCGGATCCAGGCCGGTGAGATCGACGACGCGCTGGACTGCTGGTCGGAGGCCAGCGACGAGTGGGGCGGTGTGGTGGCCTGCCCGTCCACGGTCGTGTCCATACTGTTCGACTCGACCGGGCGGAGCCCAGCTGCCTCATGGGTGCGGCGGAAGTTTCCCGACGCGGCCACCATGTTCGGCGCTTTGGAGCTGCGCTCGGTGGGCGCTCCGATCTTGCTGGATCGTCCGTACAGGGTCACGACCAGGGTGGTCGGCGTGGGGGCGAGCCCGCGTACCGAGTACTGCTGGTGGGACAGCGAGGTGGAAGCGGCCGACGGCACCGTCGTGGCTACCGCCCGGGCTCTCACCCGTGTCTTCACCGCGTCACTGTGAGATCCTTCGCGACCGGACAGGGTCTTTGTGACCTCGACGCGTCACAACGAGCCGCTGAAGGGAGTGGAGATGCTGCCTGAGGGGACGTTCAAGGGGCGCTCGGCCCTGGTGACGGGGGGCGGGACCGGCATCGGTCTCGGCATCGCCTCAGAGCTGTGCCGGCTCGGCGCCGACGTGGCGCTGGCCTCCCGCAGGGAAGAGCACTACGAGCACGCGGCCGCCGAGCTCGCCGGAGCGGGGCGCTCGGCGATCGGGGTGAAGCTGGACATCCGCGAC
>JAFAWZ010000044.1 GCA_019241495.1 Acidimicrobiales bacterium
GCGGAGGCGGGTCACTTCCTCATCGGTCAGGTCCCGCACCCGGGTGGCCGGATCGATCCCCGTCGCCTCGCACACCTGGCCGGCGGTGGTGTCACCCACGCCGAATATGTAGGTGAGCGAGGTGCCCAACCGCTTCTCCCTCGGAACGTCTACTCCTGCGATGCGTGCCATTGGTCCTCAGCCTTGACGCTGCTTGTGACGTGCGGACTCTGGTGTGGCAGGGGTGCAGATGACCATCGACATCAGCCTTGACGCTGCTTATGACGTGGGTTGGTGCAGATGACCATCACCCGGCCGTGGCGGCGGATGACCTTGCAGTGCTCACAGATCGGTTTGACGCTGGGACGTACTTTCACTGGGCTCCGATTTTGGAGAAACTTGGGGACGGGCGAGGCGGCGCGAGGGCGCGCCAAGCCGAATGCGCATGCTACTACGCGCGCCGGGCCGCGGTCCATGCGACTCTTGACCGCTTCTTGGCACCGGTCAGGCCGGCGCCGACCGCCAGCGTCGCGTCATCTTGGAATGATTCACGAACGTGGAATGGAAATCCACGATCCAGCTCTCAAATCATTCCAAGTTGATGAAAACATGCCAAGACAAAGGGGGAGCGCCCCGTGTGCGGAGGCTAGTCGGCCAGGGTGAGCACCTCGGGACCGCCGTCGGTCACCACGATGGTGTGCTCGAAGTGAGCGGAGAGACTGCCGTCCGCCGTGACCACGGTCCAGCCGTCGTCCAGCTGGCGGGTGGCCGCCCCGCCCGCGTTCACCATGGGCTCTATGGCGAGGGGCATACCCGACTTGAGGACCGGCCCGGGCCGCCCCGGCCAGTAGTTGAGCACGTTGGGGTCCTCGTGCATGGCGGTGCCGATGCCGTGACCGGTGTACTCGCGCACGACCGAGAAGCCCGCCTTCTCGGCCACCTCCTGGATGGCCCGGCCGATGTCGTGGAGCCGGTGGCCGGCCTCCATCTCAGCGATGCCCGCCCACAAGCTGGCCTCGGTGACCTGCATGAGCCGTTCGGCCGAGGCCGAAACCCGCCCCACACCTGCCGTGAAGGCGGCGTCGCCGTGATAGCCCTCCACGATGGCCCCGCAGTCGACGGAGATGATGTCGCCTTCCTCGAGGCGGTATGGCCCCGGGATGCCGTGCACGATCACGTCGTTGGGTGAGGTGCAGATGACGGCCGGGAACCCGTGGTAGTGCAAGAAGTTCGAGCGGGCGCCCCGGCGCTCCAGCACGTCGCGGGCGACTCGGTCGAGCTCAGCGGTCGTGACACCGGGTCGGATGGCAGCCCGGGTGGCGGCGTGCATCTCGGCCACCACCCGCCCTGCTTTGCGCATCCGCTCGATCTCGTCGGGGCTGCGTCGCATTCCTCCCATGCTAGGAGCGCGTCGGGTCGAGGTGCCCGAAGGCGAGGGCGTAGAGAATGGCGGTGAGAGACAGGCCGTCGGCCATGTCTCCCCGGCGGGCGATCTGGGCGACCTCATCGACAGGCACCCACTCGATCCGTTCCGCCTCACCCGGATCGCTGGGCGGGCCTACCTGGGTGGCCTCGGTGGCGAGGAAGAGGTGGAAGCGTTGATCGGACAGGCCGTTGGTGGGGTGGTAAGTCCTCAGCGGGGACAGACCCGAGACCTGCCACCCGGTCTCCTCGAGAGTCTCCCGGGCCGCGGCTTCGACCGGTGTCTCACCCGGGTCCATCCGACCGGCCGGGATCTCCCATCCCCACGTGTCGGTGATGAACCGGTGCCGCCACAGGAGCAGGACCCCGCGTCGCGGATCGTGTACCACGGTGCCCGCCGCCTCATTGGGTAGGCGGACGACGTGATGCTCCAGGCGACCGTGGCCGGGCACCGTGACGTCGACCAGGGTGAGCCGCACCCAGTCGCTCTCGTAGAGGCTCCGCTCGCCGTGGACGGTCCATCGCACGGCCGCCACGCTACGTCGCCCGGGCAACTCGGCCGATCCGACCGATCCGACCGGACGAAGGCTAGGCGCCGGGGCTGCTGGGGGTGACCGTCCGGTTGCGCACCGCCTGCACAACGAGGGCCCTCCCCCGCCGGGGCGGATCGGGAACCGTGGTGATGGACTCGGCAATCAGGTCCGTGTACGCATCCTGCTTGAACCGGGTGAAGAGAACCTGACCCTCGTTCTTGAGCTTGGCGGTGACCGTCGCGCCAGTCAGGCCGACCACTCCGAGGACGGTGGTGAGTGCCTCCACCCAGTGGGCCGGATGTTTCTGGCTCAACTCGAAGGCGAAGAACAGCACCGCCAGCAGGCCGGCTCCAGCCAGCAGGAGCTGAGGCAAGAAGGTGACGGCCGCCTTGATCGTCACCCTCCAATTCGTGATCAAGTGGTAGGGCCGCACGATCCGGGTCGGGTCCTGGTCCAAGATCAAAAGCTCGTACCAGTTCCGGATCTGCTGGTAGAGGTCGTCCCGGACGGTTGGCTGGCGGCGCCACTCGTCGTTGGTGGCCACCAGCTTCCAGACCTCGAGGGATCCGGCCACCGCGGGCGCCGAGTAGGGCTGCAGGTAGCCGGACATCCGGCCGACCAATCGGGCCAGCTCCCCGCAACGCGGCGGGTCGAACAAGAAGGCCCAGCTCGCCCACCCTTTGGGCGAGTCGGGGTCCAAGGCCCAGTAGCACTCGGCCAGGCCCCGCCCGAGCTGGTAGCCACAGGCCTGAGTGTCGGACCGCGCGCTCAGCACGTCCTGCACGTGAGCGTCGAACCGGTAGATCGATTCCGACAGCCGGTCCCAGGCCAGCCCCGCCTCGGGTGAGTCCTGGCCGTCTCTCTCGCGGGTCTCCGCCAAGGCATGGGCGAGGCGCTCGATCTCCAGCGCCAGGTTCCAGTCCGCACCGGGCTGGTCCACGTGCAACCGGTGGGCCACGAGAAGAAGCGTCGCTTGGGCCTGTAGCCGCAGCTCCTCGGGGGAGCGCTCCATCCTGAGCGGCAAGGGATGGCCGTGGCGCGGAGGCAGGATCACAGGCTGGCCTGCCGGACCCCCGGGGCGGTTGCGCCCCCTCACCTCGGCTACCGCCCAACCCAGGCGGACCCCCGAGATCACGCCGTGGTAGTCGTCGGGCCGCGTCACGACTGGGACCCGAGCACCCACGGCCGGGCCGGCTCTGCCAGCTTGGGCCGGTCGAGGAAGGCCGGGTTCTGGAAGTCGACCATGTCGTCGATCGGATTGGCCGCGTCACGGTCGCGCGCCGTGAGGGGGGGCAGGTTCCACATCCGCTCGATGAGCTTGAGCACCGACGCATGGTCGTAGACCACGTGGGAAACATGACCCGGCTTGGTGTAAGGGCAGATCACGGCGGCTGGGACGCGGAACCCGTAACGGTCGTACCCGCTCGTGCCGGTGTCG
>JAFAWZ010000115.1 GCA_019241495.1 Acidimicrobiales bacterium
GGATGGCGGCCTCGGCGCTCACCCGGGCCGGCAGCAAACCGTTCTTGGTGCAGTTGCTCTGGAAGATATCACCGAAGGAAGGCGCGATCACACAGCGGATGCCGATCCCGACCAAGGCCCACACGGCCATCTCACGGGAAGAGCCGCACCCGAAGTTCGGCCCGGCCACCAGAATTCCCGCTTGGTCAAAGGGCGCCCGATTCAGCACGAAGTCGGCCTGCAACGACCCGTCGTCGTGGAACCGGTGAGCCGCAAAGGCGTTCTCCCCCATCCGGGCCTTGTCATTGGAGATCGACCCTCCCCCGGGCCGCCGGAGGATCGGGCTGGCCTGAGGTCCCGGATAAATGTCATCGGTATTGATATCAGGCCACGGCAAGGGTGCGGCGATCGCGGTCAGCACCCCGAACGGCTCGGTCACGACACGACCTCCCGGACGTCGACCAGATGGCCGGCGACTCCGGCGGCCGCCGCCATGGCCGGGCTCATCAGATGGGTCCTGGCCCCCGGTCCTTGGCGGTTCTCGAAATTGCGATTGGAAGTCGACGCGCACCGCTGGCCCACGTCGACATAGTCGTGGCGGCTGGCGAAGCACATCGAGCAACCGGCGTCGCGCCACTCGAAGCCGGCCTCGACGAAGATGCGGTCCAGGCCCGCTGCTTCGGCCGCTTCTTTGACCAGGCCCGACCCTGGCACAACCATTCCGGACACATCGGGTGCCAGATGACGGCCTCGAACCACTTCGGCGGCAGCGACAAGGTCGCCGAGGCGGGCGTTGGTGCACGACCCGATGAACACCCGATCAATCGGAATATCCACCAGTGCGGTCCCGGCCTCCAATCCCATGTAGTCGAGAGCGCGCCCCCACGCCTCAGCGGTGATGGCATCCGGGGCGTCGCCCAGAGATGGAACCCGGCCGGTTATCGGCACGACTTGGTCAGGCGACGTGCCCCACGTGACCTGTGGCGCCAGGTGACCGAGGTCGAGCGCCACCTTCTTGGTGAAGACGGCCCCGGGATCGGAACGTAACGTCCTCCAGTACCGGAGCGCGGCATCCCACATCGGTCCGGCCGGCACCATGGGCCGCCCTTCCAGCCAGGCGAAGGTCACCTCATCGGGAGCGACGATTCCACATCGGCTGCCCGCCTCGACAGCCATGTTGCACAGCGTGAGGCGTCCCTCCATGCCGAGCCGTTCGACCACGGGGCCGGAGAACTCGATGGCGTGGCCGGCCCCGCCTCCTGCTCCGATGGCCCCGAGGCAGGCCAGCGCTACGTCCTTGGCCGACAATGGTCTTTCGATCGAGCCGTCGATGGTCACCGACATCGGAGAGGAAGGGGCCTGCCAGAGCGTGGAGGTGGCCAGAACGTGGCTCAGCTCCGTGGAGCCGATCCCGAAGGCCAGCGCGCCCAGCGCGCCGTGGCTCGACGTATGGCTGTCTGCGCTCGCGATCAACATGCCCGGCTGGGTGAACCCCTGCTCGGGACCGACGATGTGGACGATTCCGTGCCGTCGGTCGCTCAGGTCGAGCCTTTCGATACCTGAGCTGTCGCAGTATTCACCGAACTCCTCGAGCAGCCTGAGCAAGCCGCCTCTCATGCCGTCACGGTCGCGAGTCGGCACCAGGTGGTCGGCCATGGCCAGGCACGCACTGGGACGCCGCACGTGGCGACCCGCGGCACGGAGGGCCTGGAGCGCCGGCTGGCTCGTGGCCTCGTAGACGAGGGACCGGTCCACGCCGAGCAGGCAGGTCCCGTCGTCGAGCCTCTCGATCACGTGGTCGTCCCACAGCTTCTCGTAGAGCGACCTCATTGCCTTCATGTCCGCGCAGGTTGTACGGTCATACGAACATTAGATCAGAAAGGGCAAGGTGGGCCGTGACGCACGACTTGGTGATCCGAGGAGGAACCGTGGCGGATGGAACCGGTGACCCTTTGTTCGAAGCCGACGTGGCAGTCACTGACGGGCGGATCGTCGAAATCGGGCCGAAGCTCGGCCCCGGGGCCGAGGAGGTCGACGCCCGCGGGCTGCTCGTGACCCCCGGTTTCGTGGACATCCACACCCACTACGACGGGCAGGTCACGTGGGAGAGCCGGATGGCTCCGTCTTCGGCGCACGGGGTCACGACCATCGTCACCGGGAACTGCGGTGTCGGCTTCGCCCCTTGTCGACCGGAAGACAGAGACTCACTGATCCAGCTCATGGCCGGGGTGGAGGACATCCCTCAGGTGGTCATGTCCGAAGGACTCCCGTGGGACTGGGAGAGCTTCCCCGAATACCTCGACTCGGTCGCCCAGCGACCCCACGACATCGACGTGGCCGCCATGCTCCCCCACTCGGCACTTCGCGTCTATGTGATGGGCCAACGAGCTGTGGAACGCGAGGACGCGACACAGGAGGACATATCTCGAATGGCCCGCCTCACCAACGAGGCGCTGGCCGCGGGAGCCATCGGGTTCGGGACGTCGCGAGCCCTGCAGCAACGCAGCGCGTCCGGCGAGCCCATCCCGACCGTGCGGGCCGCCGAAGCCGAGCTGGCCGGGGTGCTGTCCGCCATGAGCGCCCGGGGTGAGGGCGTGTTCCAGCTCCTGTCCGACTTCGACGAATTCCACGGCATCGACACCGAGTGGGCCATGCTGCGCCGGCTCATCGAAGGGTCGGGCCGACCCATGTCATTCACCGTGAACCAGAAGCACGCCCTCCCCGACGGTTGGCGGCAGCTACTGGACCTCACCGCCGCAGCGGCCGCGGACGGGCTCCCCATGAAAGCTCAGGTGCTCGGCCGGCCGACCGGTCTCCTCCTGGGGCACGACCTGAGCTCGAGCCCCTTCCTCGGTTGCCCGACCTATGAGTCGCTCCGGCCGCTGCCCTTCGACGCTCGCATCGAGCGGCTCCGCGACCCTGCCGTCAGGGAGCTCATCTTGAACGAGATGAAGCAGTCCAAGGTCAGGAACTGGGACTTTCGCTTCGAGCTGGGCGATCCCCCCGACTATGAGCCGGAACCCGATGCCAGCCTGGCCGCTCAAGCCGGGCGACTGGGCATGACTCCCGAGTCGCTCGCCTACGACATCCTCCTCGAGGACGGGGGCCACCGGCTCTTGCTCCAGGCCTTTCAGAACTACGCAGCCGGGTCCCTCGACGCCTGCTACGAGATGCTCATGTCACCTCACTCGATCCTCGGTCTGGGCGACGGTGGCGCCCATTGCGGCCTGCTCTGCGACGCCAGCTACCCGACGACCATGCTGGCGTTTTGGACTCGGGACCGAAAGCGCGGTCCCCGGCTCGAGTTGGCCGACGCCGTCTGTTCGCTCACCTCGAGCACGGCCGAAGCCGTCGGATTGGCCGATCGCGGCCGGGTTGCGCCGGGGTACAAAGCCGACATCAACGTCATCGACTATGACCGGATCCAGGCCCGCCTGCCCCGCGTCGTCCACGATTTGCCAGCAGGTGGCCGGCGCGTCGTGCAGGACGCCGTCGGGTATGTCGCGACCATCGTCGACGGCCAGGTCACCCAACGAGACGGCGATCCCACCGGCGCGCTTCCAGGGCGGCTGGTCCGCGGCGCCCAGGCCGCGCCGGCTGTGCCTACGCTCTCGTAAGGGCCATCAAAGCGCTGACGTCATCACACTCGGTGATGGCGAGCGCGGCGTTGATCAGCTCACCTGTACGCGTCTCGCCGATCACTGGTTCGGCCAATCCCCTCGCCTTTTCCTCGAGCCGTTTGCGCTGCCCGGCCAGATCCGTGGCCGGCTTGTGAATGTCGTGAGCGACGGCCAGTCGCCTCCCGTCGGCGAGATGGATCTCCACCGGCGTGCCACCCGACGCGGGGCCGTCGCCGACCACCGAAACCCGGCTTCGCAGGTCCAAGACCTCGGGGTCGCGCGCGTACTCGTCGCTGAAGGAGGTGACCGCGCCGGTGTCAGCGCCGAGAAGGCTGAGGGCAGCCATATGGGCGAGGCTGAACTTGGTCTCCAACCCCGTGGCGGGCTCCGGGATGGCACACGTGCCGAGCTGCACGCCGTTGGCGTGCACGGTTACCCGGTCCACGTCCCCTGGGGCGAACCCGGCCTGCTCGCGCAGCTCGCGTATCCCCTCGATCATGTCGTGAGTTTCGAAACAGGAAGCGTGGTATTTGAACAGGTTCTCTCTCAAGTACCAGCGTTCGGGGAGCTCGGCCAGTCCCCGCTCCGGCACGAGGTCGCCGCCCATGGTCGAGGAGAAACCCTGGGTCGCCTCGATGGCACGGGGGTTGGCGGTCATTCCCCGGGCCGCCATCCGCGCTGCCCACAAGCCGTTGGTCGCGGCCCGACCGGCGTGGAAGGGCTTGGCCATGGTGCCGAACATGCACTTCAGGCCCGAGGCCTGAGTGGCCGCCAGGCCGATGGCCCGGGCCGTGGCCTCCGGGTCGAGACCTAGCAGGCGGGCACACCCCACCGCCGCGCCGATCGTCCCGATCGTTCCCGTGGCGTGGAACCCCCGCCTGTAGTGCGCGCCCCCGATGGCTCTTCCTAGGCGGCACTCGGTCTCGTACCCGGCCGCGAAGCTCGTGATCAGGGCGCGGCCCGACGCTTGGCTGGCCTCGGCCAGGGGGAGCAACGATCCGAGCACGGGCACGGTGGGATGCCCGAGCATGGCGGTGCTGGCGTCGTCGTAGTCCAAGGCGTGTGAGGCGGCCCCGTTGACCAGGGCGGCGGAAGGCGGTGAGAGCAGCACCGACGTGCCGACCACCGTCACGCCGCGGTCGCCCG
>JAFAWZ010000326.1 GCA_019241495.1 Acidimicrobiales bacterium
CGATCAAAGGCAGGACCACGAACAGGATGACCAGGGCGGCGAAGACGAACAGGACCACAGATGGAGGGTACCCCGCCCCGTCGCGCTCTGCGGTCGCCGTCGCCGTCGCCCTCGCCCTCGCCCTCGCCCTCGCCATGCGACGATGCCTGACCACTGGCGACATATCCGTTGCCGAGTGGTCGACCGTGAGCGATACGGTTGATGAAATGAGCGGCGAGAGCTGGTCCGGACCAGCGATTCTGGTGGAAGATCTGCGCAAGTCGTTTGGTGAAGTGGAGGCGCTCCGCGGGGTCGACTTCGCGGTGCCGAGGGGAACGGTGCTCGGTTTGCTCGGCCCCAACGGAGCGGGAAAGACGACCGCAGTCCGAATTCTCACCACCCTGCTGCGCCCTGACGGGGGACGAGCCCTGGTTGAAGGACGTGACGTGGTGCGCACCCCCGACGGCGTCCGTGAGATGATCGGCCTGGCGGGCCAGTCCGCCGCCATCCAGGAGGAGCTGACAGGTCGAGATAACCTGGAGATACTCGGTCGCCTGTACCACCTGCCGAGAGCGCAATCACGAGAGCGGGCGGCCGAGCTGCTCGAACGCTTCTCGTTGAGCGATGCCGCCGACCGGGCGGCCAAGACCTACTCGGGTGGCATGCAGCGCCGTTTGGACCTGGCCGCCAGCCTCGTCGCCCGCCCCGCCGTGCTCTTCCTCGATGAGCCGACGACGGGCCTCGACCCACGCAGCCGCATGGAAATGTGGGACGTGATCCGCGACCTGGTGGCCACAGGCACCACCTTGCTGCTTACGACGCAGTATCTCGAAGAGGCGGACGCACTGGCCAACGAGATCGTCGTCATCGACCACGGCCAGGTCATTGCCGCGGGCACGGCCGAGCAGTTGAAGAACCGCATCGGCGGGGATGTGGTGGAGTTCGTCGTGCCCGACCGATCCCGAATCGGAGATGCCATCCGAGCCGTGGCCGACCTGAGCGACGTCGAACCGACCGCCGAGCTCGACGCGGGTCGCGTCACCGTTCACGTCGGAGAGCGGGCTTCGGCCGCCGTCATTCAAGCGGTGCGTCACCTCGACGCGGCCGGGATCACGGTGGACGATCTGGCGTTGCGGCGCCCCTCGCTCGACGACGTCTTCCTTTCTCTCACCGGCCACGTGACAGAAGCGGGCCCACCCGGTGAGCGCAGCTCTTCTCGAAAGAGTAGGAGTGGGCGGGCCAACCAGGTGGGTAGCGGAGGCCAGGAATGACGGTCACGACCGTACCGGCGCCATCTTCTGGCACGTACCACCGGCCCCCGGCTGGCCATCGCCTGCGCTGGTCGATCTCCGACGCCTTGACTCTTACCCGGCGGGACATCCTGGTGTGGCTCCGAGTACCTGCGTTCATCGTCTTCACCATCATCCAGCCGGTCATGTTCGTCCTCCTGTTCCGCTACGTGTTCGGGGGGTCGATCAAGGTTTCGACCCGTGGCGGATACGTGAACTTCCTCATGCCGGGCATCATCGGCCAGAGCGCCGCTTTTGCCTCGTTCGGCACCGCGATCGCCCTCGCCCGAGAGATGCAGAGGGGCATCATCGACAGGTACCGGTCCATGCCGATGGCTCGGTCTGCCGTGCTCGTCGGCCGTCTCATCGCCGACACCGTCCGCCTGGTTGTGACAGTGGTGGTGCTGGCCGCAGTCGGCTATGCGGTCGGGTTCCGGTTCGAGAACGGGGTCGTGCCCGCCATCGCCATGCTCCTGCTGGGCGTGGCCCTGGGCGTGGCCATCTGCTGCGTGGCGGGATGGATCGGCCTGCTCGTGCGCGACGAGGAGTCAGTCGGGTCGGTGGGGCTCATCTGGCTGTTCCCTTTGACCTTCGTGTCATCCGCCTTCGTCCAGGTGCACACCATGCCGGGCTGGTTGCAGGCCTTCGCCAACAACCAGCCGGTGACGATCATCATCGACGAGATGAGGGCCCTCGCACTGGGAGGCCCGTTGGTCAGCCACGGCTGGCAGTCCGCTCTTTGGCTGGTGGGTATCGCGGCCGTGTTCGGCTACCTCGCGGTGAGGGCGTACCGCAAACCCTGAATCAGAACTCCTGGCTGATCTGCCACTGCCAGTGATGCTGGCACTTGTGACACCGATAGTCGATGATGACGTCTCCGTCGCGGGAGCTCTCCCGACGTTGGGTCGCGACGTCGGTGCTGGCGCACACGGGGCATTGCGAGTTCACAGCTATAAGCATCGCCAGAGGTCGGTCCGGGCTTTAGCGCTCGGCTCGTGGCCCGCTCGGCTTGTGACCAATGCGGAAAAAGGGCGATCTTTCTGCCGGTACGCCGGTCAGCACCAGGGACAGGACTGCCAGGGGTTGCTGCAGCTACAGGCCATGAGCGGAAGCCTCTGGGCTTGTAGGGTGTCGAACCGGACAACGAGGGAGGGCTCGAGATGGCACAACGTAGAGTGGAGATCCAAACTGAGGATGGGACGTGCCCGGCGGCGCTGAGCATTCCCGATGGGGCGGGACCGTGGCCGGCCGTGATCATGTTCCCCGACGCGGGCGGAATGCGCGACGTGGCGCGCGAGATGGGCGAGCGGCTCTCCGGGTTGGGCTACATCGTCTTGGTTCCCGACTTCTACTACCGCACCGGGCCCTACGAGCCGATCGACATGCGCACGGTGTTTCAGAACGACGACTCCAGACAGTGGATCATGGAGATGATGCGGAGCTATACGGCCAACATGGTTGTGAGTGACTCTCGCGCCTTCGCCGACTACCTGGACTCGTTGCCCGAGAAGAAGCCGGGCGGTATCGGGACCACCGGCTACTGCATGGGTGGTCGGCTGTCGCTCATCACTGCTGGCTCCCTGGGCGGGCGCGTCGCCGCAGCCGCCTCCTTCCATGGCGGCAACCTCGCCAAGGACGACGATCCCGACAGCCCCCACCACAAGGCGGCCGCCATCAAGGCGACTGTCTACGCGGCCGGCGCCATAGAGGACCAGTCTTTCAGCGACGAGCAAAAGGAACGGCTCGGGGAGACGCTGACCAAGGCGGGTGTCACCCATACCATCGAGACCTACCCAGCCCATCACGGCTTCGCGGTCCCCGACAATCCGAGTTACGACGAAGCCGCTGCGGAACGTCACTGGCAGGCCATGGAGCGACTCTTCGGTTCGGCTCTCGGTTCCTGACGAGCCAGTGGGTCCCAATCTGAAACTTCGCCGAAATCACGGCGAAATCCAGGCGAAATCTTTCTGAACACGAGCGAGAGACCTGGGAACGGGGGTCCGGGCCGGATGACTATGGGATCCGGAAGCCCCAAACCAAGGAGATTGAATCTTGAGACGACCATCTCGCCTGAAGTCCATCGCCATGGGAGGAGCAGCGATCGCCGCCCTTACCTCGGCCGGAGCTTTGCCCGGAATCGCCGGCGCCACCCCGGCGAGCACGACCAAGCACGTCCTGCTCATCAGCGTGGACGGACTGCACGCCTCGGACCTAGCGACCTGCGAGGCCAACGCCGCCGCAGGCCGGCCCGGAGGTTGCTCCAACCTGGCCGGTCTGGCGGGATATGGCACCACCTACACCAACGCCATCACATCCAAGCCTTCGGACTCGGCACCGGGAACGATGGCCCTGTTGACCGGGGGTGACCCCAGGCTGACCGGCGTGTACTACGACGACAGCTACGACCGGACCATGTACGCCCCCGCCGCGCAGACCGCAACCGGCATCCAAGACTGCTCGGGACCGGCCGGGGCGGAGACGCAGTTCGCCGAGAACGTCGACACTGGCGCCCCCACCTTCTCCAACCCCAACGGGACCCGCCCGATCATGAACGCCTCGCTCGACCCCGCACAGTTCCCGTACGCCAAGGTCAACGGGAAGTGCCAGCCCGTCTCCCCCAACGATTTCCTGCGCACGAACAGTGTCTTCAGCGTGGCCAGTCAAGCCGGGCTGTGGACGGCGTGGGCCGACAAGCACCCGGTCTACAACCAAGAGGTGTCGGGGAACGGCACCCCGAACTCGGTCAGCGACCCGTTCAACACCGAGATCAACGCCGACTTCGTCCCATCGTCGGTGGTCGACACGCGGGGTAACACCGTGACGTTTCCGCTGGACAACCCTGATGGAACGGGCCCCTACTTCATTACCGATTCCGTCGCCGACACCGAGTCCTACGACCAGATCAAGGTCGACGCCATCTTGAACGAGATCGACGGTTGGAACTCGGCCCACACCAAGCAGGCACCGGTGCCGGCCATCTTCGGCATGAACTTCCAAACCGTCAGCGTGGGCCAGAAGCTGGTCGACCCGACAGTGTCGTGCGTCCGCACCCCCTCCAACCCGGCGTGCAACCAGAACTACGTGCCGGGCGGCTACGAGCCTGGCTCGACGTCCGACCAACCCATCTTTACGCCGCAGATGGACGGCGCCGTCCAGTCGGTGGACAACGCCATCGGCACCATGGTGAACGAGTTGCGCAACCAAGGTGTGCTCGGCTCGACCAAGATCATCGTGACCGCCAAGCACGGCCAGTCGCCCATCGACCCGTCACAGCTCCACAAGATCGGCCATGCCGAGACCAAGGTCTTGACCAATGCCGGTGTTGACCCAGCGCTGGTCACCGACGACGACATCGCCCTGGTGTGGCTGAAGAACCAGAGCCAGACCAACCAGGCCGTGCAGGCGCTCCAGGCTGACAAGGCAGGCTCCAACACCGCCCGGATCGATTACGTGCTGTCCGGCCCGCAGCTGGCCGCCCAGTTCAACAGCCCCACCCAGGACCCGAGGACGCCCGACCTGATCGTGCAGCCCATAGCGGGGACGATCTACTCGGGTAGCGCCGGCAAGGTGATGGAACACGGCGGGTTCTCGATGGATGACACCCACGTGGCCATGCTTGTCATAGACGGCGCCAATCTGGTCAAAGGAAACGCAGTGACCTCAACGGTCACCTCCCAGGTCCGCACCTACCAGGTAGCGCCGACCATCCTGTCCCTCCTCGGCCTGAACCCGAACAAGCTCGACTCGGTTCGGATCGAGGGGGTCAAGGTCCTGCCCGGACAGTAGGAACCGCTCGAGAGCCGAGCCGGCCCGTCTGGGAGGTCACGTCCCGGACGGGCCGGCTCACCGGCCACCCACGCCCGGCATCTGGTGCCACGCAGAAAGGACTATCCCGTGATTTCCCGAATCCTGTTCACGACCACACTTTTGGCCGCCGGTACGGTTGGCACAGCCGGGCTGGCCAGCTCGACGACAGGTGTCGCATCGGCATCCCCCGCTTCCTCCACGGCCCAGGCCAGCTATAACGCCCGGGTGATACTCGACGGCGCCGACCTGCGTCACCCGGTAAGCGGCGGGACCGAGGCTCTCACCAAGCCCGACGACATAACCCGCCTGGCCAACCGACTGTTCGTCGCTTTCCAGAACGGTGTCGGCTCCGCCGGCGATCGCAGCTCGAGCGGGAACACGGCCAGCACTGTGGTGGAATTCACTCTGGAGGGCCGGGCCATACATCAATGGGATCTCACCGGCAAGGTCGACGGGCTCACGGCGGACCCCCGCTCTCGTACCGTGGCGGCCACGGTCAACGAGGAC
>JAFAWZ010000002.1 GCA_019241495.1 Acidimicrobiales bacterium
AGCGCCTCCCCATCGAGGGCATCTCGAGAGCGTCGGCAAACCAGCGGGCCGGTCGCTGCGGGCGGATCGCGCCCGGAACCTGCATCCGGCTGTACTCCGAAGAGGACTACCTGAGCCGCCCTGAGTACACCGATCCGGAGATCCTGCGCACCAACCTGGCGTCAGTGATCCTGCAGATGGCTGCCATCGGCCTAGGCGACATCGAGACCTTTCCGTTCCTGCAGCCCCCGGACCGCCGCAGCGTGGCGGACGGACGAGCCCTCCTCGAAGAGCTCGGCGCTTTCCGCGTGGGCCACGCCCCGCCTCGGCTGAGTGGGGTCGGGCGACGGCTGGCTCGCCTGCCCCTCGATCCCCGCCTCGGCCGGATGGTCATCGAGGCCGAGCGACGTGGATGCCTGCGCGAGGTGACGATCATCGCGGCCGCCCTGTCGGTCCAAGATCCGCGCGAGCGTCCCACCGATCAGAGCAAGGAGGCGGACGAGGCACACCGCCGCTTCGAGGTAGCGGGATCCGACTTCCTCGGCTATGTGCGGCTGTGGGACTACATCGCCGAGATCCAGGGCGGTCTGTCGGGCAACCAGTTCCGCCGGCGCTGTCGCTCGGAGTATCTCAACGTGCTGCGCATCCGGGAGTGGCAGGACGTCGCCGGTCAGATCCGCCAGGTGCACAGGGCCGAGGGGGCGCACACCAATCGCGAGCCGGCGACCTCCGACCAGGTCCACATGGCCTTGTTGGCCGGGCTGCTCTCGCACGTCGGCATGCGAGACCGCGGTCACGGCGACTATCTGGGGGCCCGCACCACCCGCTGGCGGATCGGCCGAGGCTCCTCCGTCGCCCGGGGCCAGCCGAGCTGGGCCATGGCCGCCGCCTTGGTGGAGACGGGCGCGACGTGGGCCCGCACGGTGGCCCGCATAGACCCGGCGTGGGCCGAGCAGATCGGAGCGCACCTGGTGATGCGCAGCCACTCCGAACCGTGGTGGGACCCGAAGCGGGGAGAGGCGATGGCGGCCGAGCGGGTCACCCTCTATGGCCTACCGGTGGTAGCCGGGCGGGAGGTCGGCTACAGCCGCATCGATCAGGTCGCGGCCCGGGACCTGTTCATCCGGCACGCTCTCGTCGAGCGGGACTGGCCCCCGTCGATACCGGCACTCGAGCGTGTCGCCGAGCGGATCGAGACGATCCGCCGTCTCGAGGACCGTGTCCGACGGCGCGACCTCCTGGCCGACGCCGAGGCCCTCTACTCGTCCTACACGGCGCGCATCCCGTCAGACATAACAAGCGGGCCCCGGTTCCTGCGGTGGTGGCGCCAAGCCGACCCCGACCTGCTCGAGGTGCCGTTGCGAGCTCTCCTCGATCCCGATGCGGGCCGCCTCGACCTGTCCGGTTATCCCGATCGCTGGGAGCAGGGCGACGTGGCCCTCCGCCTGCGATACCGGTACGCGCCGGGCCGACCCGGCGACGGGTTGACCGTCGAGGTCCCGATCGCGGTCCTGAACCGGATCGACAGCGACGAGCTCGGGTGGAACGTCCCTGGGTATCGCGCCGAGCTGGTGGCCTCCCTCGTCCGCATGCTGCCCAAGCCGGTCCGCCGGAACCTCGGACCGGCGCCGGACGTGGCCCGATCGGTCGTGGACGGGCTCGGCCCGCCAAAAGGTCCCCTGCTGCCGGCCGTGGCCCGAGCCCTGTCCCGGCTCAGCGGAGAGAAGGTGGACCCTGGCGTGTGGGACCGATCCGTGATCCCCGAGCATCTGCGGGTGACTTTCGATGTGATCGACGACGACCGTCGACTGCTCGCCCGGGGGCGCGACTTCGAGCGGCTTCGCGCCGATCTCCGCCACGAGCTGCGAGCCGCCGTCCAAGCCACCGCCCCGGAGCTGGCCCGTCGTGGTGCAACCTCCTGGGATTGGGGCGACCTGCCGCAGACCGTAAGGCGCGGCGACATCCACGGCTTCCCCGCCATTGTCGATGAGGGCCAGGCGGTCGGGATCGCGGTGCTGGAGGACGAGGCCAGCCAAGCCGACGCGATGTGGAGCGGGACCCGCCGACTGTTGCTTCTCCGGACCCCTCTGCCCGCCGCCCACCTCCAACGCCGCCTCACCAACGACACCAAGCTGGCCCTGGCCCGAAGCGGCCGTTCTATGGCCGAGTTGATGGACGACTGCGCACGCGCGGCCGCCGACGAGATCCTCCTCGCCCACGGTGGCCCCGCTTTCGCAGCAGCGGGGTACGAAAGGATCGAAGGGGATGCCCACGCCCGCCTCCAGGATCGGGTTGTCGCGCTGGCCACGATGGCGGGAGGGGTACTCGCCGCGGAAGAGGCCGTACAGGACCGGGCCTCCACTTTGGCGCGGCACGACCGGGCCGGTGTTCTCGACACCGTGCTGGCCGACGTGCGAGCACAAGCCTCCCAGTTGGCGGGACCCGGCTTCGTGTCGGAAACCGGCGCCCGCCGCCTACCCGACCTGCTTCGCTACTTGAAGGCGGCCCAACGCCGGCTGGATCTTCTCCCTAGCGACGCCCGCCGCGATCGGGAACGCCAGACCGTCGTGGCCCGGGCCATCGGTAGCTACGAAGCGCGCCTCGACGACCTCGCTTCGGGCCGCCTGGCGCCCGGCGCAGCAGCCCGCCTGGCCGACGTGCGCTGGATGATCGAGGAGCTGCGCGTGTCCCTGTGGGCCCAGGAGCTCGGCACCGCCGGACCGATCAGCGAGGCGCGCATCTCCGGGGCGCTGGGCGAGATCGCCGGTTAGTGCCCGGGACAAGACTACTGACCGAAGAGGAGGCGGCGGCACTCGGAACCCGTACCGGTCGCATCGCCAGACCAAGCCCTGTTTTCGTTGTTGGACTAGTGCTGCCGCCGCCTCTTCGTTTGCTCAATCCTGTCCTGGGCGCTTGGCCAGGTGGTCCCGCAAGGTATCCACGAAGGCCTGACCGGCAGGGGTAAAAGGACGGTCCTTGCGCGACGCCAGCCCGATGGTCCGCTTGAGGACGCCGCCGCGAAAGCGGATGGCTCGAAGCGGCCCGGAGGGAGCGACCACCGACGAAGGCACCACGGCCGCCGCCGCCCCCGCCGCGGCGAGGGCCAGTGCCCCGTCCATCTCCAGGCCCTGCATGGCCAACACAGGAGTGAACCCGGCCTGGCGGCAAGCCGCCAGGGTCGCGTCTCTCAGGTCGTAGCCGTCCTTGAACATCACCAGCGGCACACGATCCAGCTCGGCCACCCGGATGGACCGGCGATGGGCCAACTCATGGCCCCGGTGGACCGCGAGCACCAGCTCCTCCTCCATCAGATCCACTGACTCCACCCACGGCCGGTCGATGGGGAGGATGACGACGGCCAGGTCCATCTCCCCCCTCTCCAGCCGCTCGACCAGGTCCTGCGATCCGGCCTCGTGCACCGTCAACTCGAGACCAGGATGCTGGGCATGAAAGCGAGCCAAGGGCACGGGTAGCAGGTTGGTCGTCAAGCTCGGCGTAGCCCCTAGAACCAGGCGGCCCCGCTGCAAGCCGAGCATGTCCCGCACTGCTTCCGCCCCGGCGTCACAGTCGGCGAGCACCTGGCGGGCCCAGGGAAGGAAGACCTCGCCCGCTCCGGTCAGGCTCACCTGATGGCGGTCCCGGTGGAACAAGGGGGCGCCCAGCTCTTGCTCGAGGGCAGCCACCGCGCCGCTGACCGATGGCTGGGCGACGTGGAGGCGGGCCGCCGCCCGGGTGAAGCGACCTTCCTCTGCCACGCAGACCGCGTAGCGGAGCTGGTGGAGCTGCACGATTCATAGCCTACAGCTATGGGAGCAAGAGGAAACCGACCCTGTACCTGTAGTCGGATTGGGCCTAGCGTAGGAACGCTTCAAATCCTCGAGGTCAAGTTCCAAGGAGATACATGGCTGCTCCCGTAGCGCCCCCCCAACCGGCCC
>JAFAWZ010000133.1 GCA_019241495.1 Acidimicrobiales bacterium
AGCTCGTTCCAAGATGAGATTTCCCACTGGGTCAACCAGGTAAGGCCCGTGGTAGACGACCACGTTGATAGGCCGGAGGTGTAAGCACAGCAATGTGTTCAGCCGACCGGTACTAATCGGCCGAGGGCTTGGGGACAACACTGCTCGTGCTCGCTATGGAACGCTCAAAGAGGCCGGCCTCCCATCTCTATTTGGGAGGCCGGCCCTGAGCACGTTTTCCGGTGGCCATGGCGGCGGAGTCACACCCGTTCCCATCCCGAACACGGAAGTTAAGCCCGCCAGCGCCGATGGTACTTGGGGGGTCCCCCCCTGGGAGAGTAGGACGCCGCCGGAATAATCGTGAGAGAGGGCCCCGCACCACCCGGTGCGGGGCCCTTTCGCGTCCCACCCCCAACCCGAAACCCCACTATTCCTCTGTCGAACTTCCCGTCGCGAGCGAACGGTCGTAGAGCCAGTCGCTCGCTACCATCGAACTCTTATGCCTGAGGCTGGACGCCCCCGACGCAACGACGACCGTAGCCCCGGCCGCGGCCCGCGACGAAGCGGGGGTCCCTCGAGCTCCGCCTCCCGCCCGACCCCGTCGAAAGATACCCGCCGGGGAGGGCAATCACGCGATGGGCGACCGGACCAAGACCGAGACGGGCGAAGAACCCGATCCGGTGACAGGCCGTACGGCCAGTCGAGGCCAGACAAGGCAGCCGACGATCCGGAACGGGACAGGGGCGTCGCCGACCGGCGAGCTCCCAATCAAGATCGACCCAGCCACAACCCGGCGCGACGGGCCCAGTCCACCCCCCGCCCGGCTGGCCGGGGCGAGCGGAGCGACTCCACCTACCGGAAGGATGCCGGAGCCGCAGGACGCCGGACGAGCGACCGAACAGGCGGGCGGCGGACGTCCCAGGCGGGCGACGGCCGCGATGGCCGGTACCGATCCGGCGACGACAGGTACGGGGCTGAAGGCGACCGGTACCGATCCAACCGGTCCAGCTCCAACCGGTCCAGCTCCAACCGCTCCACCCCCAGCCGAACTGACTCCGGCCGGTCCACCACCAGCCGATCTACCTACAACCGGACTGACTCCGGTCGGGACGGCAACCAGCCAAACGGCCGCCCGTCGCGCCGGCCCAGAGCAGGCGAAGGCGGTCCGCGATCCGAAGGTCAACCGAGATCCCGAGGCCAATTCCGCGACCCGGCCCGCCGGGCGACGCCGCCACGCCAGGCACCCCGCTCGAGCTCCGGCCACGAAGACGCCGGCGCCGGTTCGCGCCGAGCCGGCTGGCAACCAGCCACTCCCCGCTGGGGGGGCGTGGCCCGGCGCGGCGCCCGCGCCCTCGTCAACCCATCAGACGACCGCCCCGGCGCGTCGGCATCCGACCTGTGGCGCCAGGCGGTAGCCCGCTCCGACGCAGAGCGGGGCCGGCCCGCCGGTGGGGTCTGGGAAGCGGATGAAACGTGGATCGCCGAACCCGAACCGGAGGACCGCCACAACCGCCCGCCGGGCAAGCCGGCGCGCCAGACCACCCTGCGCGACGTGGCGACGGGTCGCGAGGGAACCGCCTCTCCCGGAGGCCACCGCCGGAAGGTGCCCAAGCCGGTCGTCGAAGAGCTTGCCGGGGCGGCCGGATCCGACCGGGGCGCCAAGCTGGCTCACCGGATCGCCGATGCCACCTACGCCTACGAGAAAGAGCGCTACCAAGAGGCCCGGCGCATCCTCCGCGGGCTGGCCGAAGAAGTCCGGGACTCCCCAACCGTCCGCGAGCTGTACGGCCTGGTGTTGTACCGGACCGGCCAGTGGGCCGCGGCGGCCAAGCAGCTCGAGTCCTTCCGTCAGCTGACCGGATCCTTCGATCAGCACCCCGTCCTCGCCGATTGTTACCGGGCATTGCGACGCTTTCCCGATGCCGAGGGAATTTGGGAGGAGCTCCGTGAGGCGTCGCCGGGCGGTGACCTGGTCGCCGAGGGCAGGATCGTGGCCGCGGGCTGTCGCGCCGACCAAGGCGACCTCTCCGGCGCCATCGCGCTGCTGGAACGCTCGGCCCGAAAGGTCGCCCGACCCCAAGAACGCCACCTCAGGCAGTGGTATGCCCTCGCCGATCTCTACGAGCGCGCCGGAGATGTCCCCCGAGCCCGGGACCTGTTCCGCCGCGTGGCAGATACCGATCCCGACGCCTTCGATGTGAGGGCGAGGCTCCAGGCCCTCCGGTAGCGGCCCAGGGTTGACGGTCACACCCCCGCCCTAGTCTCGCTCTTGCGTCTCCCGCCCCATCCGTCATCGGAAGTGGGGATCGGGTCGCAGACTCGCCGGTGCCGGACACCGACCCCTGGTTTCGATCCGACCCGTGAAGTGGGGAACAAATGATGAATCTCGTGGTGATCGAGGGTTTCCTGGCCCGGCCCGCCCAGCACGTGGAGCTGCCTTCGGGAACTCGCCTGGTTACCCTTGAAGTGACGGTACGCCGCCCTGACGGGCCGGCCGAGCCGGTCCCCGTGACCTGGACCGATCCGCCGGCATGGGCGTCCATTCTCGACACCGGCGCCGAGGTCGTGGTGCTGGGCCGGGTGCGCCGGCGCTTCTTCCGGGCGTCGGGGGCGACGCAGAGCCGCACCGAGGTCGTGGCCCACCGGGTGGTGCGGTCAACGGCGCGAGCGAAGGTGTCGGCTCTGGTCACCGAAGCCGTCGACAGCCTCGAACAGCTGGGCGAGTGAACCGACGTCTCGCCGGAGGGCGGGGGAGCCCTCCAGGGGTAGGCTCCACTTACGAGCCAAATATTGTCAGCGCCGCTTTGGCCTGGCCCGAATTCGAGGAGTCCGTAGGTTATGGACCTGCACAAGCTGATCGGCGACGCCGACGCCGACGACCTTCTCTCTTACGAGTGCAAGGGGATCCCCCGAGAGGACCTCATCCTGCCCGGTCCCGACGCCATCGACTCGGTGACGAGCTGGTCGGACCGGCCCATTCAGGTACTGCGCAACCTGCAGGCCCTCTACGGGCATGGCCGGCTGGCCAACACCGGCTATGTGTCCATCCTCCCCGTAGACCAGGGCATAGAGCACTCTGCGGCGGCCTCATTCGCCCGCAACCCCGCCTACTTCGACCCCAAGAACATCGTGGAGCTGGCCGTAGCAGGGGGGTGCAACGCGGTCGCGACGACCGTGGGCGTGCTCGGGATGATCGGCCGCCGCTACGCCCACAAGATCCCGTTCATCGTCAAGCTGAACCACAACGAGCTGTTGACCTACCCACCCAAGTACGACCAGATCATGTTCGGTTCTCCCCAAGAGGCCTACGACCTGGGCGCTGCGGGTGTGGGAGCCACGATCTACTTCGGCTCCGACGAGGCCACCCGCCAGATCCAGGAGGTGTCCGAGGCATTCCAGGAGGCGCACGCCCTCGGGATGTTCACCGTATTGTGGTGCTACCTGCGCAACAACGCTTTCAAGAAGGACGGCGTCGACTACTCACTCGCCGCCGACCTGACCGGTCAGGCCAACCACATGGGCGTGACCATCGAGGCCGACATAATCAAACAAAAGCAAGCGGAAGTGAACGGCGGCTACACCGCCGTCGGCTTCGGCCGCACCGATCCGCTCGTCTACGACGAGCTGACGACCGGCCACCCGATAGACCTGACCCGCTGGCAGCTCGTCAACTGCTACATGGGGCGCATCCCGCTGATCAACAGTGGGGGGGAGTCGAAGGGCGACTCCGATCTGGCCCAGGCCGTCCGCACCGCGGTGATCAACAAGCGAGCTGGCGGAGCCGGCCTCATCTCGGGCCGCAAGGCCTTCCAGCGGCCCACCCCGGACGGCATCGCCCTCCTTCACGCCATCCAGGACGTCTACCTGGAGAAGAGCATCACGGTCGCCTAGACGTAGGTTACCGTCAGGTAACAAGTGGGAGTTGGGCTGCCTCCCGTAGAATCGTCGCGAGATTTCGCGAGAGGACACAGGACATGACAGACACCGCGGCTAACGAGCGTCGAGTGATCGATTTGGACCGGGCCGTGATCCGCTTCGCCGGTGATTCCGGCGATGGTATGCAGCTGACCGGGGACCGCTTCACCACGTCGTCGGCATTGTTCGGCAACGACCTGTCGACCCTCCCGGATTTCCCGGCCGAGATCCGGGCCCCAGCCGGGACCTTGGCCGGGGTGTCGGCCTTCCAGGTCCACATCTCCGACCATGACATCTTGACCCCGGGCGACCATCCCAATGTCCTCGTCGCCATGAACCCAGCTGCGCTCAAGGCCAACCTCTCCGATCTGACCCCCGCCGGCACCATCATCGTGAACAGCGACTCCTTCGACGAGCGGTCGCTTCATAAGGCCGGGTACGGGTCCAACCCGCTGGAGGACGACAGCCTCAAGGACTTCACCCTCTACGAGGTCCCCATGACGTCTTTGACCCTCGAGGCGGTGAAGCCGTCGGGGACCAAGCCGCGTGACGCGGCGCGATCGAAGAACTTCTTCGCCCTGGGGGTGATCTCATGGCTGTACACCCGGCCGCAAGAGCCCACCCTCAAGTGGATTGAGGAGCGGTTCGCCAAGACGCCGATGGTGGCCGAGGCCAACACGCTGGCGTTCAAGGCGGGGTGGAACTTCGGGGAGACGGCTGAGCTTTTTCCATCGACCTACGAGGTCAAGCCGGCCGACCTGGATCCGGGCGTCTACACCAACATCTCCGGGAACACCGCCCTGGCGTGGGGCCTCATCGCAGCCGGGCAGCTCGCCAAGCTGCCGCTGTTCTTGGGTTCGTATCCGATCACACCGGCCTCGGACATCCTCCACGAACTGTCCAAGCACAAGAACTTCGGGGTTCGCACCATCCAGGCCGAGGACGAGATCGCCGGGATCGGAGCCGCCCTCGGCGCCGCCTACGGTGGCTCGTTGGGCATCACCACCACGAGCGGGCCGGGCATCGACCTGAAGACCGAGACGGTCGGCTTGGCCGTGAGCCTCGAGCTACCCCTCCTCGTGATCGACATCCAGCGGGGAGGCCCCTCGACGGGGCTGCCCACCAAGACCGAGCAGGCCGACCTGCTCCAAGCCATGTTCGGTCGCCATGGCGAAGCCCCGGTGCCGATCGTGGCGCCGTCCACCCCCGGGGACTGCTTCTTCGTGGCCATCGAGGCGGCCCGGATCGCGTTGAAGTACCGCACGCCGGTCTTCATCCTCTCCGACGGCTACCTGGCCAACGGTGCCGAGCCGTGGCGGCTACCCGACGTCGCCTCGCTTCCCGACATCCGGGTCGAGTTCGCGACCGAGCCCAACCACACCGATGCGGACGGCGCCGCGCAGTTCTGGCCCTACCTACGGGACTCCGAGACCCTGGCCCGTCCATGGGCCGTCCCCGGCACACCCGGGCTCACCCATCGCATCGGGGGACTGGAGAAGGCCGACGGATCGGGCACGGTGTCATACGACGCCGCCAACCACGACCTCATGTGCCGGCTGCGGGTGGCGAAGATCGCGGGTATCGCCAACGACATACCGCCCCTCGAGGTGGATGATCCCGACGGTCAGGCGGAGCTGTTGATCCTAGGCTGGGGGTCGACCTACGGCGCCATCCTGGCCGGCGCCCGCCGGGCCCGGGCCGCCGGCCGGTCGGTGGCCCATGCTCACCTACGGCACCTGAATCCCTTCCCGGCCAATCTCGGCGAAGTTCTGCGCTCCTATCCCAAGATCCTGGTGCCCGAGATGAACCTGGGTCAGCTGGTCAAGCTGGTCCGGGCCGAGTTCCTGGTCGACGCCAAGGGCCTGAGCAAGATGTGGGGCAAACCGTTCGCCGCCGAAGAGATCGAGCGGGC
>JAFAWZ010000134.1 GCA_019241495.1 Acidimicrobiales bacterium
CCATTCCTGCCGCGGGCACTGACCGTCATACCGAGTGGCGTCTCGCCTATCAATACCCACCAGCTACCGTGCGGATATGAGAGTTCCCATCGCTTGCACCCTCGGCCCGGATGCAGCGACAGATCGCATCGCGGACTGGCGCGCCGCCTTGGGCGCGTCGGTGGTGGCCACGATCCGGACCGCTCCCGGCCGGGCAGAGCTGCGACTCGTGGACGGGCCGATCGGGGCGGGAGTATTGATCGACTTGGCTCGACGAGAGAAGGCTTGCTGCGACTTCTTTACGTTCAAGGTGAAGATCGATGCCGACGGGGCGACCCTGGTCATCGAGGTCCCCGAAGACGCGGTGGCTGTGCTCGACGGTCTTCTGGCTCTGCGCGGCGGGGAGCAAAATAGACGGTCAAGCTAGCTGGACGGGCGGCACTGTTCTTTCGATCGAGACTCTTGTGGTAGGGCTCAGCAACTTTGGCACATCGCAAGTGCCGCCGGCTCCTCTCCGTCAAGGTAGTCCTGCGGCGGGCGCTCAGTCAGGTGGCCGCGGCGTGATGCGCGCCAACCACGCCTCGGCGAGGGGTGGGTCGAGGTTGGTGTGAAACTGGGCCGGCTCGATGGATTCGATGGTCCACTGGCCCGCGAAAGCCATCTGCAGCTCGGCCTGTGTGACTCGCCGGGGCCCCCAGTCGCCGGGCTGGCGATCACTGAAACAAGCGAGCAGCAGGCAGCCTCCGGGCCTCACCACGGCGGCCAGGGCGGTCACGTAGCGGGATCGCCGCTCGTCGTCGAAGACGTGAAAGAGGCCGCTGTCGAGCACCGTATCGAACTGTTCTTCGAGATCGTGCAACGCCAAGGCGTCCAACACGACGAATCGGGCTGTGATGTCTCGATCGGTCGCCTTGCTCTTGGCTATCTCGATGGCCCGAGGTGATGCATCGATACCGGTAGCGTCCAGTCCGCGAGCGGCGGCCATGAGGGTGTGCTCACCGGTCCCGCATCCCGCGTCGAGCACTCGCCCGCGGATCGCTCCTTCCTCCATGAGCGCGGCGAATACCGGCTGGGGACGGCCGATGTCCCATGGCGGGGTGCCCAGGTAGCTGTCGTTGAAGTCTTCGAAGCCTCGGTCGGCAGCCCGACCAGGAATGGCACCGCGGGGCAGATCACTCATCGTCCCGACGATATCGGCCCGCCCGTGGGCTCAAAGTCAGGAGCTCGCTCATGGCCCATCGTCGTCCAAAGCCAGGGTTGACCCCTGGGCGATGTCGAACTCGAGACCGGTCCGGGCCCGCGCAACCGTGCCGTCGCGCCGCCAGAGCTCGGGGATCCGCCAGGCCAACAGGACGGTGCCAACGATGCAGGCCAGCCCACCGGACCACACAGCAAACTGCGAGCCGCCTACCGTGGCGGCCAGCCCGGACTCGCCGTCGCCGAGACGGTTGCCGGACACGGCAGCCGCATAGAACAGCCCGCTCAGACGACCTTGGAGGCGTTCGGGCGTCGCTGACTGCAGGATCGCCACCCGGAACACACCACCGACGATGTCGGCGCCCCCGGCTATGGCCAGCAGGATCAAGCCAATCCACAACACCGGGATGATCCCGAAGAGAGCAATGGCCCCGCCCCAGAACAGCATGCACATCACCAGGGCCCGGCCCCGGGCTGTGATGTGCTTGACCCACCCGCTGAGCAGCGAGGCGGCCATGGCACCGGCTCCAGGCGCAGCATAAAGCAGCCCGACAGTCGACGCTCCGCCGTGGAAAAGGTGGATGCCGAGGGCCGGAAACACGGCCTTCGGCATGCCGAAGATCATGGCGTTGAGATCGAGCACGAAGGTGGCGAGAAGTAGCGTCTCGGTCCGCAAAAAGCGCAGGCCCTCGACGATCGACCGTAGGCCAGCCGGGGAATCGCCGCTTCTCTGCGGAGCAAGGGACGGGAGCATGACCGCGGCGATGAACGTGGCCCCGTATGACGCCACGTCGGCCAAGTAGACCGCCTTCAGGCCGAGCTCCGCGATGATGAGGCCGGCCAGAGCCGGTCCGGCCACGACGGCCAGATTGTTGACCACCGACTGGAGGGCGAAGGCGCTCGGCACCTCCTCCTCGGGTACGAGCATCGGTACCACTGCCAGACGGGTCGGCCAGTCCACGCCCTGGAAGGCGGCGATAAAGCCAGGGGCGACGAACATGACCCACAGCTGCGGGTGAGGCAGCAGTGCGTTGGCGGCCAAGGCCCCGCTGGCGACGGCGAGTAGGACCTGGGTAGCGATCAGCATGCGGCGACGATCCAGCACATCGGCAACCGCCCCGCCGATGAGCGACCCCAAGATGGTCGGAGCCAACGCGACCAGGCTGACCAGACCGACCATGGCCGTGGACCGCGTCAGCCGGTAGGTCTGGTAGGCAACCCCTACGACGGTCAGCTGGCTGCCGATAGATGTGATCGACAGGCCGAACCACAGCCGGCGGAAAGCGGCGCTGTGGCGCAGCGGGCCGATGTCCGCCACCAGTCGACGCATGGCCGGCGAGCCTACCGTCGGGACGACCCCCGCCCCCGGGGATTAGCATGCGCCCAATAGTCAGGAGGGTCCTAGACTGCGGCGGCTTCGTTGGCGGCCTCTACGAGCGCTTGCGGAACCGGGGTCGCAGAGCGAACCACCAGACGGCGGCCATTGTTACCAGACTCCCCAGGAGGGCGAGGGGCTTCTTCGTCACGGAGCGACCCATCGCGACCAGGGTAGTGAATGCCCGGGCGGTGGTGAGTAGTGTCGGCTGCAATCGGGGTTGGACAGGGGAGGGGACAATGTGTGACGACGTTTTATCGAGGTGGGACGAAGTGGCCGATATCGGTCAGTTGCTCCGTGAGTGGTTCGATGCTTGGAGCCTCCTATGGCCTTGCGAATCATAGGGGCAGGTGTCGGCCGGACCGGCACCGAGTCGCTGAAGCTGGCTCTGGAACGTTTGCTGGGTGGGCGCTGCTACCACATGCTCGAGGTGCTCTCGCATCCCGAGTCAGTGACGCACTGGGCTTCTGCCGGGTGCGGCCAGATGCCCGACTGGGACCACGTCTTCGACGGCTACGTGGCCGCGGTCGACTGGCCGGTAGCGGCCTACTGGCCAGAGCTGAGCGCGGCGTTCCTCGACGCTCCTGTGATTCTGTCTACTCGCGCCAGCGCTGAAGAGTGGTATCGCTCGGCCAGCCAGACGATATTTGCCATTGACCCCTCGAAGATGCCTGGTGCCGGCGACCCGGGGTTCTTGGAAGGAATGTTCGGTCGATTCACCTTCGAGCTCAACAATCCGGAGGCAGCAATGGAGGCCTACCAGACTCACAACCGCAAGGTCCGTGAGTCGATCGACCCGGAGCGACTCGTTGAGTGGCAGCCCGGCGACGGCTGGGCCCCGCTGAGCAAGGCGTTGGGCGTGCCTGAACCAGATGAGCCGTTTCCGCACGTGAACACGACAGAGATGTTCCGCCAGCGACTGGCCGAGTGGGGCCTCACTGGGAGTGAAGCAGATCATCAAATGTGACGACACCTGCCGTAGTCTCAGATCGATCGTCGGGCCGGGACTCGATAGTCTCAGGTCGGAATGTCCGAGGAAGACGGCACTCAGGGCGAGATCCGGGACGCAGGCGACTTCTCGGCGTGGCTGAGCGAGATGCGAGCAGCCTTGCGGGGAGACCGCACTGCTCAGGTCCCCTGCGGGTCTTGTACGGCATGCTGCACTTCGTTTCAATTCGTCCACGTCGGTCCGGACGAGACTGACACTCTGGCGCATATTCCGTCGGACTTGCTCGTTCCGGCTCCTGGGAAGCCTCGCGGTCATGTCGTCCTGGGATACGACAAGAGCGGGCACTGCCCGATGTTGATCGACGGGCGGTGCTCGATCTATGACCATCGACCGCAGACGTGTCGATCCTACGATTGCCGTGTTTTCGCCGCGGCCGGCGTCGTGGCTGACCAGCCAGCCATTGCCGAGCGGGTACAGCAGTGGCGGTTCACCTATCGCGAGCCCGGTGACCGTTTCCTCCATGAGGCCGTTCGCTTCTTGGTGCAGCGGTACGGGCCGGACGCAGGGCCCATCGAGAAGGCCGTGCGCGCAGTCGAAGGAGTCGATTCGTAGCACATCGGTGTTTCGCGATCAGTCGACCCCGGGTCGTCGATAGTGGTCACTTGACCCACACATATGTAGGTCAAGTGACCACTATGAATCCCGGGGGGCCGTCGATGATGGCGAACCGAGGAGGAGCCCGAGCCTGCGCTAGAACGTTCGATTCGTGTTACGGGGTGGGGCTGGCACCCACAAGTCATGCCGGAGGATGAAATCGAGCCCTGAAGCTTCAGCATTCCATGCCAACATGTCTCCAATGAGCGGTTGGGGATCTCAGATCTACGGAGATCCGTGCCGGGAATGTGGCTTCTCGTGGGGCATCAGCCGCCGGGGCGCGGAAGTGGTCATCGCAGGACTTCCAGATCGTCTCGTTTCGCCTTTGGGAAAGGCGACCGGAACCGAGCGGAACCAGGCGCTGACCTGGACCGTGACCGGTTACGTCGCTCATCTCGGCGACAACCTTGGAATATGGGCAGAACGTGTTGTGGGGATCACGCTCGGTGCGCCGCCGTTCGTGGCAGCGTACGATCAAGACGAGCTGGCGCGAGCCAGACGGTACGACACCCTTCGCCTGCAGGGCGTCTTCTGGTCGCTGCGAAGAGCGGTCGACGGATGGCTGGCCGCCTTTGCCATGGCCCCACCAGAGCTAGTGATGACCCACCCTGATGTAGGGACGCTCACCCTGGTGGACGTCGCACGGAGCAACGCGCACGACGCGAGCCACCACGAGTGGGACATCGCGCGATCGCTCCCAAGGTCCCGCTGACGCCATCCCTCGACGTACCGCAAGTGCCACTATGAATCCCAGGGGACCACACATCGGTGCTCTCAAGGACAATAAGGACTCTGAGCGGGATCACGTTCCTCCTCGTCGAGGAGCCGGAGGTGGGTCAACGCTTCCACGGCTCCAGTGAGCGCCGTCGATTCGGCCTCGGAGAGCTTGTCGAGGAGCTGTTCGAGGGACTCTGTTCCCAGCCTCCGTCGGCTTCTCACGTAGTTGGCACCCTTGTCCGTTATGGCGGCGAGCGCCACCCGTTTGTCATCGGGATCGCTGCGGCGCTCGACGAGACCCTCGCGTTCGAGGTTGGAGACCAGGTTGGTCATGGACGGCTGGGCGACTCCCTCGATGACCGCGAGCTCGGTGATCCTCCGTGGCCCGGTGCGTTCGAGGGTGGCGAGGGTGGCCAGGGCGGTGAGGCTCAGGTCGCGTGGCGTGTGGCGCAGGAGAGCGGCGAGGAGGCCGTACAAGGCCGCCGCCGCAGGCCCGTGCCTGCTCTCACTGTCCATGAGGCCAGCGTAGCCCAAAATCCATCGACTATCTATATAGCTAGCCTATAGACTTTCGGTAGCAGTGAAGGTAGCGGCGAGAGGAGCCCCGACATGGACCATGCGCCGGACAGCGCAACCCGACCGAGCCCATTCCATCAGCCCAAAGCGGTGTGGGCCGTGGCCTTCGCGTGTGTGATTTCGTTCATGGGTATCGGGCTGGTGGACCCGATCCTGCCATCCCTGTCGGTCAAGCTTCACGCCAGCCCCTCCCAGGTGGAGCTGCTCTTCACCAGCTACCTGGTCGTGACGGCCCTGGCCATGCTGGTGACGGGATGGGTTTCAAGCCGGGTCGGTTCGAAACGGACTCTCCTGATGGGTTTGGCGCTGATCGTGATCTTCTCCGCGGTCGCCGGCTCCAGCCACACGATCGATCAGATTGTCGGGTTCCGAGCCGGCTGGGGCCTGGGGAACGCCTTGTTCATCGCCACCTCACTAGCTGTGATCGTCGGTTCTGCCAGTGGCGGATTCGCTGGTGCCATCGTCTTGTATGAGACGGCCCTGGGGGTCGGCATCGCGTGCGGTCCTCTCCTCGGAGGGTTGCTCGGCAACATCAGCTGGCGGGGCCCGTTCTTCGGGGTTGCCTTCTTGATGCTCGTCGCCCTGGTCGCCACCCTCGTCCTGGTCCCAAAGAGTTGGCCAGCTGTTACGAAGTCTTCGATCACTGAGCCGATCCGGGCGCTTCGCCACCGTAGCCTGGCCACCACCAGCGCGACCGGAGTCTTGTACAACTGGGGCTTCTTCACCATCTTGGGTTACGCCCCGTTCCTCATGCGGCTCTCGCCGCTGAAACTGGGTGCGGTGTTCTGCGGCTGGGGTGTCATGGTGGCCCTGTTCGCCGTATTCGGCGCCCCATTCCTCAAAGGCCGCTTCGGTACTCCGAACACGCTCTATGCCAGCTTCGCCACCATGGCGGCCGTCTCGCTGGTTATCGGCGTGTGGCCGGGCAACCGTTGGGTTGTCATCGTCGCCACCATCGCCTCGGGCATACCCGTGGGCGTCAACAACACTCTCGTCACGACCGCGGTAATGAGCCTCGCGCCGGTGCCCCGACCGGTCGCGTCCGCCACCTACGGGTTCGTGCGGTTCATCGGCGGCGGCCTCGCCCCATATTTTGCGGGCCGTCTCGCAGCTGACTACAACGTCCACGTCCCCTTCATCGTCGGCGCAGCCGCCGTCGCGGCCGGTGCTGTGGTGCTATCGAGCGTCCACCGGCCACTCGTCGCGGCCGACACAGGGCAGACTCAGCCAGGACCGTCAGAAGAGCGTCGCGACGCCGAGGCCGCCGTCTTCGAGGTTCCCGGCCTCCCTGAGGAGTCGATCCTCGCTGAAGACGCCCTCCTCGAAGATGCCGTCTTCAACCATGGTTATCCCGGCCACTACCCGGCCTACCCGGCTCGCCCCGGGGCGTGACCGTGTCGGGCTTCGAGTTGGGAACCGACGGACCACGGGTCATCGTTGTCGGCGTGGATGGCAGCGAGGGATCGTTGCGGGCGGCCGCCTATGCCATGGGCGTGGCCCGTCGCCACGACGCGGAGCTGATCGCGGTGAAGGTCGAGGCCGAAGTTCCCGCGGCCGCGATATCGGCTGCCACGGCCGCCCCCGCCCTGCTCCCGGCGGTGTACGACAGTCAGAACGACGGTCAGAACTGGCTTCTCGATCAACTCAAGACCGATGCCCGTGCCTGGTCCGCCCATTTCGAGATGGTCGTGCGCCATGGGGATGCGGCCGGCCAGCTGGCCGACGTCGCCCAGCAATCACGAGCCGACATGGTCGTGGTAGGGGCGGCGACCAGCCTGGCCCATCGACTCTTGGGATCGCTCCCTCAACGTCTGTCCCGGCGCCGGCAGTGGGTCCTGACCATCGTCCCATAACCAACCCACCTGGTGAAAGAGGTCAGGATCGGAGAAGTGGACGGGGCGTTGTCGCTCCTACGGTTGGGGTGTCGCCTCTCAAGGAAGGTAAGCCTCATGAAGACCATGACCTGCGAACAACTCGGGGGGCCCTGCGGTCTCCCGCACCACGGGAACACTGCCGACGAGGTCATCAAGGCTCAGGACCGACATCTCAAAGAAGCGGTCGCAGGTGGTGACGCAACCCACCAGGTTGCACTGAAAGACATGAGAGGTAGATGGAGGCATCCGATCTCGGGGATGGGCTGGTACAGGCAGGCCAAGCGAGACTTTGCCGCTCTGCCAGAAGACTGATCTCGGCCTCGCTGACTGGAGTCATCCCTGACCGATTCGAAGTTCGATCCGACGGGTGATCTCTATGGCTTCTAGGAGACGACGGTCGTGGGAGACGAGGATGAGGGTGCCGGTGTAGGACTCGAGGGCCTCTTCGAGTTGCTCTATGGCGGGCAGGTCCAAGTGGTTGGTGGGTTCGTCGAGGACCAGGAGGTTGACACTGAGGGCCTGGAAGGCGGCCAGTTCGGCCCGGGTGCGCTCCCCTGGTGAGAGGGTCCCGGCCGTCCGGAAGATGTGCTCGAGCCCCAAGCCGAACTTCGCCAGTAGAGATCGTGCTTCGGAGAGAGATTGGTCGGTCCGGCCCTGGAATGCTTCGAGCAGCGGCCGGTCGGAGTCGAAGGCGTCGCGACTCTGGCCGAGCTCACCGACGATGACCGAGGGCCCCAGCCACCGGCTGCCGCGGTCGGGGGCGAGCCGGCCGAGCAGGACGTCGAGGAGAGTGGTCTTGCCCGATCCGTTGGGACCGGTGATCGCGACCCGCTCGGCCCAGCCGATCTCGAGGTCGAGGGGGCCGAGAACGAAGTCGCCTCGTCGGGCGACGACCTGATCCAGGCGTGCGACGACCGATCCGGCGCGCTCGGCTTGGCTGATCGACAGGCGTAGCTGCCAACCTTCCCAGGGCTTGTCGACCGGGGTCAGCCGATTGAGTGCGTTCTCGGTTCGGCGGGCCCGAGCGGCCAGCTTCTCCGTGCGGTTCAGGCGAAAGTCGCGTTGAACCTTGTCTTTGTCCGGGGCATTCCGTTTCTCTTTCGACACCCCGGTCGTCGCCCATTGACGTTCTCGGCGGGCCCGTTCGAGTAGTACTTCGCGTTGGATCCGGTAGGTGGCGTAGGACTATTCGGCGTGGCGGCGGGACGTGGCCCGCTCTTCCAGGTATGCCTGCCAGCCACCCGCGAACAGATGGGCGCTATGGGTGTGCTCGTCGAGATCGAGCACCGAGGTCACCGTTCGTTCGAGAAAGGCGCGGTCGTGCGACACGAGCACGAATCCTCCGCCTGAGCCGATCACGAAGTCCTCGAGGCGGCTCAGCCCGCCGAACTCGAGATCGTTGGTCGGCTCGTCCAATAAGGTCAGGTCGAAGCGAGAGATGAGCACGGTCGCCAGCTCGACCCGGGCGGCCTGCCCGCCCGACAGGTTGGCCGTCGGCTGGTCGGCCACCCGAGCTGGCAGCCCCAGGTCGTCGAGAACGTTCTCCAGCCGGGCGTCGATGTCCCCGCCGCCGAGGGACTCCCATCGCTCCAGGGCCAATGAGTAGCGCTCTTCGGAGCCTGTCTCGCCTCGGCTGAGCGATTCGGCCGCTCTGGTCATCTCCGCCTCGATGGCGGCCACCCCGCTGCGACGGTGAAGAAAGGCCCGTACGGTCTCGCTGCGCTTGCGTTGGCGTTCCTGGGCGAGGTAGCCGACGGTGGCCTCGGGGGGCGACAGCTCCACTCGGCCCGAGGATGGCTGCTCTTGACCGCTCAGGATTCGCAGCAACGTCGTCTTGCCGACACCGTTGGGGCCGACCACCCCCATCCGAGTCTCTTCGGTAACGGTCAAAGACACCCGGTTCAACACATAGGTCGGGCCACGCTCGAACGACATGTGCGTAGCGACAAGGGTGGCGGGACGGCCGGTGCGGGCAAACACAGCGAGTAAACCGCTCAGGGACTCAGGCGTGCTCGGGTTCGATAACGGGGACTGGGTCCCTAGTCGCGGCTTGGGTGGCCGCCTGGTAGGAGACCATGAGGAGTATGCCCAGCCCAAAGGCCAGAGCGATCCATCCGTCACCGAGGCCTAGCCCGCTGACGTTCTTCGGCTTGCCCAAACCATCAGCGATTGAGGCTCCGAGGGGCCGGGTGACGACGTAGGCGAACCAGAACGAGAAAACGCGATTCCACCCAAACCATCGACAGCCCGCCGCGGGTATGGCGATGATCCCGGCGAAGAGTGCGGTCGAGGCGAAGTACCCGAGGTGCAGGGTGTATGCGGTGAAGTCGCCCACGGCGGTACCCATGGCGAAGGTTGCGACGACGGCCAGCCAGTAGAAAGCCTCGCGCCGGGGGGAGTTGACGCTGTGAATGGACAGAGTCCCCTCGGTCATGCGCCACGAGGAGAACACCGCAAGCAGCACCGCACCGTAGAGGATGCTCGATGCGGTGTAGGGGACTCCGAATCGCACGTGCAGGACGTCGGCAGCCATGGTCCCGAAGACCCCGACCATGCAGACCGCGAACCAGTAGGTCCAAGCACGGTACCGGGCTTGGCGGAACTGGAGGACCAAGGCGATCACGAACGCGGCGAACCCGAGCAGCACCGCAACCACTGGATCGATGGCGTGGACGCTGTAGTCCGAGGTGGCCTCGCCCATCGCGGTGGACATCCCCTTGATGACCCAGAAGGCCGCGCCGATCTCAGGGACTCGCAGTGCTCCTCGCTTGGTGATCGACGAGTCGGTACGGGGTGTCGTCGACGGAGCCATCGCAGAGAGATTAGAGAAGTGAGACGAGCCGATTCCCGCGGCTAGCGGCTCGGGCGGAGTACGGGCCAGCCCACCTCGGTCCTCCGTGCCAACTCGGCGAGCGGACATGTCTGTGGCGGTCTAGACGCGGCCGAGCCATACTTGCCGTGGTGGAGGAAGCCAGGACTCGGTCTGTGGTGCTCTCGGATATCCGAGGGGAGGATCGTTCGTTGCGGATTACCTGGCATCCCACCACATCAACGGTGGTCTTCAGCCACTGGGCCGGATCGGTTTGTACGGCCTCGACTCCGGTCACCTTGTCCGAGGCTTCCAAAGTCATCGACCTACTTGTGAGTGCGCTACGAACCGTGGTCAGTGAAGGTGACCACGGCTTGGACATGGGTCAGGCGCGAGACGCACCTCGTGCGCCAGAGGGTCCCCGAGCGTGGCTCGTGCGAGTGGTCAACCGGCGGGCAGGTTCGATCGTGGAGATGCCAGGCCGCATACGAGACGAATGGTGGCGGCGAATCACGAGTTGAGCTGATGGAGTGGCCAGTTTAAGCCGGTGCTACACCGAGGGTCGTCCGGCAAACCGTGCAGTAGAACACGTGCACCTGACCAACCGAGTGGCCCGGGGCGACCGATCCCGAGCCGACCGAGATGGTCATCCGGTCGAGCGAGATCGCCACCGGCGATCCGCAGGTGCTGCAGAGCGGCCCGGACAGGTTCGGGGCAGCTTCAGGTTGCGGATCGGCTTCGAGGGGGCCGCCTTCTCCCTCCCGCGAGTCTTGCGACAGCTTCTCAGGCGATTGGGGTGCCGAGGGTGATGACATGAGTGCCTGTCTGACCGCTTGGGGATCGACTCCGAGGCCCCGCAGGACCTGGCCGGCCGTGCCCTCGACGTCCAGCACGCTGACGAGGATGTGCTCACAGCCGACCTGGTCGCGGCCGAGGCGAAGCGACAGCTTGCTGGCCCGATCGAGCGCCCGGCCGGCCCGATCGGTGAAGGGCAGGTCTTCGCCGGCGCGGTCGAGGGAGGGGGTCGTTCGGCTGGCGAGGGCCTCGAGAACCTTCTCTCTGGCCGGCACGAGCGAGGCGCCGGCGGCCGTCAAGGCCGCTGAGGCCGGGGTATCTCCTTCAGCCAGCAGGCCGAGAAGCAGATGCTCCGTGCCTATATGGTGGTGGCCGAGGCTCTTCGCCTCGATACCCGCCCGGGTGACGGCGCTTCGGGCTTGCATGCCGAGCCGCTCGAGCATGCCCCACACGTTAGACACCCGACTGCTTGGTCTAACTTCTTTCTATGAGAAGAGCCCAGATGGCCGGGGCCATCGGCGGCGGGCTGCTCGTCGCGGGGACCGCGTTCGGGATCGGCTTCGCCCAGACGAACGGGGCGGGCCACCCTTCGTCCCAGCACGTTGGCGTCACCACTCCCTCGGACGCGTCTACCACCGTCCCAGCTCGCATCTCCTCGCCGACGACGGTCGGCGCCACGACCATACCCTGCTCGTTGGCCGGCGGATCCGGCCCGGGACAGTCCGTTCCGGTGAACGAGGTGTGCTCCTCGGAGGGAGCTCCGCATTTCGGCAGCCCGGAGTCGGCCATGACCTATCTGGCAGCCGCATGGAACAGCCGCGACGTCCGAGAGATCGACTACGTCACCGATCCGGCCGGGCGCCAGCAGATGGACTCGATGGCTGCCGAGATGGTCAACCTGAAGTTCAAGTCCTGCGCGGAGAACCCGGCGGGCGACTACACCTGCTATTTCAGCCACAACATCACGCCCTCGACCTCAGCGACGACCTATCCCAACCCAGGGGGCTACCCGCCGGGAGTTGCCGTTTTCACGGTGGCGCCGGCCGCGGGGCCGGGCTGGTACCTGACCAACGTCGTTCACTGCGGCTAACTAACGCCCGGCTGGCCGGCAAGGTCCTCGGTTTAACGAAATTTCAGCTTGAGGCCAAGCCGGTTTAAGTTTGCTTTGAGATAGTCGTCGCCGATGACCAATACCTCACAGGCTGAGCACGCCGCCCTCCTCGAGGACGCCCTATTCCAGGTGAAGCGGGTGATCGTCGGCCAGGACCGGATGATCGAAAGAGCGTTCGTGTGCCTGCTCGCACGCGGCCACTGTCTCATCGAAGGTGTACCGGGCTTGGCCAAGACTCTCATGGTCTCGACGCTCGCCCGGGTGGTGGGAGGCGATTTCTCCCGCATCCAGTTCACTCCCGACCTCGTCCCGGCCGACATCATCGGCACCCGGATCTGGCGTCCCTCCCAGGAAGAGTTCGACATCGAATGGGGGCCGGTGTTCGCCAATATCGTTCTCGCCGATGAGATCAACCGCGCCCCCGCCAAGGTCCAAGCCGCCCTCCTCGAGGTGATGGCCGAGGGCCACGTCTCGATCGGCGGTTCGGTGCGCTCCGTGTCCGAGCCTTTCCTGGTCCTCGCCACCCAGAACCCGATCGAATCCGAAGGCGTCTACTCCCTGCCCGAAGCACAGCGAGATCGCTTCTTGATGCAGGTCGTCATCGAGCATCCTTCCTACAACGAAGAGATGGAGATCGCCCGCCGCATGCTGGTCGGGCGGCCCGCCGTTGAACAGGT
>JAFAWZ010000236.1 GCA_019241495.1 Acidimicrobiales bacterium
CACCGAGATGGCCGACCCGTGACCCCCCAACATGGGCGTCCCGCCCGCATCGACACCGTCCTTGGTGCTGCGGGCTCCCCCACCGCCCCACTCCGCCTCGAAGTGCAGCCAGTACTGGCCTTCCCCGGCCGGGTTGATGGCGTGCACGTCGGGTACCCCGGCACCGGCGACCACCTCGGTGTCCGGGAGCGCTTGGGAGAGCGACCACAACACCACTTCGACCACGGCCGGCATCGTCGATGCCGTCCGGTTGTTGCACGCCGCCGGGCGGCGCGGGTTGACGAGCGTGCCAAGGGGCAGGCGGATGTCGACCGCCCGCCAGAAGCCCTCGTTGAGGGGTATGTCACCCAGGTAGACGCGAAGCGCGTATGTGACCGCGGTCAAGCTCTGAGAGAACGATGAGTTGAACGATCCCCGGGCCTGGGGGCTGGTGCCGCTGAAATCCACCGACAGCTGGTCCCCGTCCACCGCGACGGTCGTGGTCACGCGGTAGTGCTTGTCGAGATCGAGCCCGTCGTCGTCCACCCACGACTCCGCCCGGTACTCCCCGTCGCGTAACCTTCGGATGCCGATCTTGGTCAGCCGTTCGCTGTAGTCGAGCAACTCGCTGACCACTGAGGCCACCGTCACCGCCCCGCGCCGGTCGACGAGCTCGCGTATCGCCTTGGTACCGACGTTGGACCCCGACACGAGGGCGAGCACGTCCCCTGTGGTCTCCTCCGGCTGGCGACTGTTGGCTGATATCAGCTCCAGGAGCGTCTCGTTCAGCCGACCGGCGTCATACAGCTTGATCGGCGGTATGACCAGACCTTCGGCGAACACCGAAGTGGCCCCCACCGTGATGCCTCCGGGGCTCATCCCGCCTATGTCGGTTATGTGGGCCATCACGGCCGCCCAGTACGACAGGACCCCATCCACGAAGACCGGCTGGAACACCATGGTGTCGTTGCCGTGGATAGCCCCCTGGTGGGGATCGTTGTTGATGTAGATGTCTCCGTCGCAGATGGTCTCGATCGGGTGCTTGGCCAGCACGAACCGGAGGCCCGTAGGGAGGCTCGCCATGTGGATCAGGGCGTGCTCGTCGCACGCGATGAGCTCACCGGCCGCGGTCAGCACCGCGCCATCGGTGTCGCCCGTGGTCCCGCTCATGCGCGAGACCAGGGGCGAGTAGGCGGTGTGGGTGACAGCCACGGCCATCTCCCGGGCCACCATCGAGAAGTAGTGCCGAACCGAGTGGAACAGCACCGGATCCGAAATAGTCGGTACGTCTAGCTCCGCCATGTTGGGTCTGCCTCTGCTACGAAGAGCCGCCGAAGATGTCGACGAAGGCTCCCCCGTTGAGCGGCTGGAGCTTTCCGTTCGAGTACTGCGACGCTGTCACGGTCAAGTTGAACTCCCGGGATATGTTCCCACCTTCGGCCGTCTGAGGCTTGGTGAAGTCGAGCGTGGGAGTCATGCCGGGAACCGACCAGCTGCTCATCGAGTCGAGGGCCTGAGTCACTCCGGCTCGGGTGATGTTCCCTCCAAGCGACGACGCCGCCGACTTCAGCAGCTGCACGGCGAGCCAGCCCTGGGCGACGTTGCCGTCCCGGATGGCGTAGCTGCTGTACTTCTGCATGTCCGAGGTGTACTGGCTGTAACCCGACCCCGTCTGCCCGCTCGAGCTGATCACGTAGAGGTTGTCGGTAGAGGTGATCTGGGATTGGATGGTCTGGGCGTCGATGACGTCTCCAGGCACGAGCATGGCTGCCGAGCATCCCAGCTGGCGGGCCGTATTGACAACCTTGATGACTGTGGCCCGGACCTCAGCGACGATGACCGCCTGCGACCCCGAGCAAGCCGTGGTCACGTACGAGGAGAGGTCGGGAGCGGTCAGCGGCACGGCCACCGAATGCAGGAGGCTGACCTTGTAGGGCTGCAGCGCGCCGTTGATCAGCGGGGGAAGGGCAGCACCAGCCGGGACGTCGGGGTAGAAGACGCTGATCTTGGTGAAATTCAGGAGCTTGGCGGCGACCACGGCCGCGCCGGCCTGGGAGAAGTCATTCCCCACGACCGGGAACGACACCGGCGATGTCAGGTCGGCCGAGCCCAGCGCGTGCACCCCGATGCTGGTCATGTTGGCCGCCTGGAGGATGGGATCGATCTGGGTGCCGAAGCTGGTGTCCGAGTCGATGGTCGCGACCACCGAGCTGTCGGAGACGGCGTTACGGGCGCACACGGCAGCCTTGTTCGGATCGTTGGTCGTGGTGCAGAAGGTGACGTGGACGGGGTGGCCGCCGAGCCCTCCGGCCGCATTGAGCGACGCCACGGCGGCATTGGTGCCCGCCTCATCGTCGGCGAGCGTGCCGGTGTCGTCGTTGATGCTGACCAGGTTGACCGGAGTGCCCGTCGGGGCCTTGCCCGAAGCGGCCGATGTCGGGCTGGAGCCCGAGTGAGTTCCCGAGCTGCTACAAGCCGCCGCGACCAGCGCGGCCCCGGCGACCGCGGCCCCGAGCCGGAGTGAATTACCCCAAGACCGACCTCTCATTTTTTTCCTCTCTCCCCATTCTCCATCTAACGACGGCCTACTCGGGCCATCTTCCTGCCGGCATCGTACGGTGTACGAGGTCGGTCGTCAAACCGGAGGCGTCAGCGGATCGGGCCGAGATGGACCACGTACCACTCGCCTCGCCAGGAGATCATGGAGTGGATCTCGAACGACCCGGCCCGACCGTTGGCCAGGTACCCGACCTCCGCCCCGAGTACCCGCCAGTAGCTGCCCTTGTTGTACTCCACCCCCGGGGTGATCCATTGGGCCGTCGGGACAGTCACCCCGGTCAACACGGCCGACTCCGGGTCTGCTCCGAGCTGGGTGTGAACAGCCATGATGTCCTGGTCGAAGTTGGGCATGAGTCGGGTCTGGTAGTCGTGCACCGGATCCGATATGCCCTTCACCTGGATGTAAGCCTGGAGCGGGAAGAACGAGGCAGGAGCCAGCGAGGGATCACCTGCTGTGATCCCCTGCCAGAGATCGGCCAGGCGGGCCCGGAACGCCGGGTCGTCGGCCGAGGGGAGCTGCGAGGTCTGGGGCAACGATCCCGGATCGACCGTGGTGGAGGTGGTCGACGGGGCCGTCGTGGTCGGTGGGGCAGTGGGGACTGTGGTCGCGGCGGCCGGGACGCTCCCTGGCCGGGCCCTCGTTGCCGCCGAGCAGGCGGCCAGCGTGACCGCCAAGGCCACACCGGCGACCGGGTGGGAGCGGCTCACCTGAGCGCCCGCCGCAGGACAACCTGGACGGAGAGGAGGCGGCGGCACTCGCGTGTGCCAGAGTTGCCGAGCCCTGTCGCGAGGTCTTCGATCGAAAGAACGGTGCCGCTTCCTCTTCGTTCACTCAATCCTGCGGCGGGCACTACGGCGCGTTACCGGCCGGCTCGAGCGCCGGAGCGCCGAGCCACTGGGCGATCTGTGGCCACAGGTGCTGGACGAAGAGCTGCCCGGCATAGGGTTCCATGTGGACACCGTCTGACGTGCGAAGGGTGATCCCGTTCAGCGAGTGGGTGTACTGGTCACCCGGGCAGACCAGGTCGCGAAACGGCACCAGCTCGGTGATCCCCGGATGAGCGGTGACCACCTCACTGAGCAGCTCGTTGAAAAGAAGCACCCGGTTGGCGTCGTCGGGTGTCAACCGGCCGGGCGATGCGGCATTGGCTCTGGTCTGATCGTTGCACGGCGAGGTGAGAAAGGCGACGCGACCGCCGTCGCTGGTCAGGGTCTGCACCACGGTCTCGAGCTGGGCTCGCAGGTAGTCGTCGAAGGCCGGCTCCCCTATGTGCATCCAGGTCCCGTCGTGCACCCGGTCGACCAGCTCCCAGCGACCGAGCAGGACCAACGTGACGTCGGGACGGAAGGCATCGGTCTGCGACTTCCAACGCTCCGGCCAACTCGCACAAGAGGCGGGCTGGGTGTAAGCGGCAAAGCTGGTCGCGCCACCAACCGCGATCCCACAACCGACGTAGCCCTCGTTGGCAAACGTGAACCCGGCCGCCGAGGCTTGCGGGGAGATCCCCAGTCCGAGGGACCAGGCCACGCTGTCGCCCTCGACCATCAGCCGCAGGGGTCCGGGGTGCGACACGGCCGCGGCGAGCACCCGAGGCGCCAAGGTGGTCGTAGGTGCAGGTAGTGTCGGCGGCGCAGTCGGTGGGG
>JAFAWZ010000038.1 GCA_019241495.1 Acidimicrobiales bacterium
ATCGTCGGCCAGCTGGCCGCCCCCCAGGCCATCAACCAGCTGGTCCAGGTTGGCCTCATCCGCCAGCAGACGGACTGGATGCTCGACATCCTGGGCGATCCGGCCAAGACCGGGTTGGTAGTGGTCTCCACCCCCGCGGAGATGCCGGTCAACGAAACCCTCGAGCTCATCGACCGGGCCCGCCACGAGACGAACGTCGACCTGGCCGCGGTCGTGGTCAACCGGGTGCTCCCCGAGCTGTTCGCCCGCGCCGAGGAGGAGGTCTTCGAGCGGTTGGAGGACGACAGTTTGCGCCAGCCGATCGAGGCGGGGTTGGGAGGATCGCTGTCCCCGCTGCTCGAGACGGCCCGCCTCACTGTCACCATGCGCCGATCGCGGACCGAGCATCTCGAACACCTCCGCCAGGCCGTCGACCCGGCCATCCCGATGCTCTACATGCCGTACCTGTTCTTCAGGACCCACGGGCTGCGGGCCACCCACCAGATCGCCGACGCCCTCTCGGCCGAGCTGGGGTACTGACCAATGGCCGGCCATCGCGCGCCCGAACGGACCGAAACGCTCGAGAGCCTTCTGGCGTCCAAGGAGATCGCCATCGTCTGCGGCTCGGGCGGGGTGGGCAAGACGACGACTGCCGCCGCCGCGGCTGCCATGGTGGCAGCCCGCCAGCGGGGCAAGGTGCTCGTCGTCACGGTCGATCCGGCCCGCCGGCTGGCCCAGGCCCTGGGTCTGGAGGGCTTGGGCAACGAGGCGAGGCGGGTCGATCCCGAGGCGTTCAAGGCGGCGGGGGTCAGGCCGAGAGGCGAGCTGTGGGCGGCCATGCTCGACACGAAGCAGAGCTGGGACGATCTGGTTCGCCGGCATGCGCCCGATCGAGCGACGGCCCGGCGCATCTTGTCGAACCCGCTGTACCAGAACATCTCGGGCAAGTTCGTGCAGAGCCACGACTACATCGCCATGGAACGGCTCTACGAGATCCACTCCACTGGCGACTACGACCTCATCGTGGTGGACACGCCGCCCACCCGCAATGCCATCGATTTCATCGAGGCCCCCCACCGCATGGCGGAGTTCTTCTCGTCGAAGCTGCTGCGCCTCCTGATCGCCCCGTACCGCAGCCGGATGGTGAACCTGGCGTCGCGGCCGTTCTATCAGGTCGCCGATCGCATCTTGGGGTCGCAGTTCCTCGAGGACGTGGCCGAGTTCTTCATCCTGTTCCAGACCATGTACGCCGGGTTCGTGGATCGGGCCGGTGCGGTCGAACGGTTGCTCCGGGACAAAAGGACGACCTTCATGGTGGTCAGCACTCTCGAGGCGGCGCCCGCTCGCGAGGCGGAGTTCTTTGTCCAGGTGCTCGGCTCCAGGCGGTTCAATCTCGGCGCCCTGGTGCTGAACAAGGTCCTCCCCTCGTACCTTCTCGACGACGAGGCCGAGGAGCGCGCCGCCCGGCTCGGCGAGGAGTCGGCCGAGCTGGCCCGGGCCGACGGGGTAGCTGGCGCCCTCGGTACCGACGAGGACCAACTGGCCCGGGTCCTCGGCGAGATAGCTGGCAACTACCGGAACTTCGCGGTAGTGGCCCGGCGGGAGGCCAACCTGCGCCGTGACCTGCAGGCCGGAGCCGCGGCGGTCGGCACCGTCCCCGAATTCGACGCCGACATCCACGACGTGCCGGGGCTCCTGCGCCTTGGGGAAAGGATGTGGGCGCCCAGCCCGTAGTCTGTTCCCCGGTGGCGACGCTCGCAGACCTGGTCCAGGAGTACACCGATCTGGGTGAACCGGTCGTCACGCAGCTCCAACGGCTGGTGGCCGGGTGGGGGGTGCTGTCGGACCTGTGCTTTGCCGACTTGTTGCTGTTCGTGCCGGTCAAGGGGTCCGACGACGAGTTCGTGGTGGTCGGCCAGATCCGGCCCACGACCAGCCAGACGCTCCATCTCGACGACCTGGTGGGCCGGGTGATCGGTTCGCAGGACCGCCCCATCATGTCCCGGGCGTGGAGCCTCGGCAGCGTGGTGGAGGGGGAGGTGCAGATCCCCAGCCGCAACGAGCGGGGCCGGCTGGTGTGCATCCCGGTCCGCTGGCAGGACGAGCTGGTGGCCATCTTGACGCGCGAGTCGGCTCTGACGGTGGGCCGCCGCCCGGGTGTGCTCGAGCGGGTGTACGTGGAGGTCTTCGACCGGCTGGCCCGGATGATCTCGCGAGGGGAGTTCCCCTTCCCGGTGGACGAGCCGGCCATGGCGGAGACGCCCCGCGTGGGCGACGGTGTGATGGTGCTCGACGCCTCGGCTCGGGTCGACTACGCCTCACCCAATGCGGTCAATGCCTTGCACCGGCTCGGCCTGTACTCCGGCATAGAGGGCGTGCGGCTCGACGAGGCCGGGTTGGAGCAGACCGCGGTTTCTCTTGCCTACCAGACCTGCCTGCCGGCGGTCGAGGAGGTGGGAGACGGTGAGACGTCGGTGATGATCCGCTGCGTCCCGCTCCTCGACCAGCGGGTGGTTACCGGGGCCTTGGTGCTGGTGCGCGACGTGAGCGATCTCCGCCGCCGCGACCGGTTGCTCATGTCCAAAGACGCTGCCATCCGGGAGGTCCATCATCGGGTCAAGAACAACCTGCAGACCATCTCGTCGTTGTTGCGCATCCAGTACCGGAGGATGGCTCCGGGCGAAGCTCGCCACGCCTTGGAGGAGTCGGAGCGGCGGGTCAGGTCCATCGCGGTGGTCCACGAGATCCTGTCGCGCGACACGACCGACGAGGTCGAGTTCAACGACATCCTCCCTTCCCTCCTGCGCATGGCGGAGGACATGGGCAGCACGGACCGGCCGGTCCTCATCACCTGCCGGGGCGAGCCGGGGCGCCTACAGGCGTCGGTGGCTACCCCTTTGGCCGTGGTGTTGAACGAGCTGTTGCAGAATACGGCTGAGCACGCCCCCGGCGTTCACGACGGCGTCTCGGCTGAGCGCCCGCTGCGGGTGGATGTGGAGCTGTCGCGCTCGGACGACGAGCTGTCGGTGCTCGTAAGGGACAACGGTGTCGGCCTGCCCGACGGTTTCTCCATCGACGACACCTCCAGCCTCGGTTTGTCGATCGTCCGAGGTCTGGTCGGCACCCAGCTGGGTGGCACGATAAGCATGCGGACCGACGGCGGGACGGTCGTCGAGCTGTCAGTCCCCCTCGATCACCCGAGCGACGACCTGGAGAGCCTGTAGCGTCAGCAGGCCCGGCGTTGCTGGGTCAGCCATGCCTTGCGCAGCTTGCGGCGTTCCTCCTCGGAGGTCCCGCCCCAGATACCGGATTCCTGGTTGGTCACCAGGGCGAACTCCAGGCACGAGCGCTGCGCCTCGCACTGCATGCACACCGCCTTGGCCGACTCGATCTGCTCAATCGCTGGTCCCGTGCTGCCGATGGGGAAGAACAAGTCCGGATCGGTGTCCCGGCATGCTGCCTGATCACGCCAATCATCGACGTCCCACTCGATGCTGCGGCTCCAGGTAAGGGCCACTCGTGCTACCTTTCGGGGGAGATTGTGAAATCTGTCACGTGCGATGTAACGCCAATAGCGTGCGTTCTTCGCCGGTTGGTCAGCGTAAAACGACTGTTAGCCGAATTCAAGACTTGGCGAAGCCAAATTTTCAGCCTCGGTTAACACAGGATTCACAGGATGGTGATGTCCCGAGCCGGCTCGCCCCGGCTCGGGACGACCAGGCGGAGGCTGTGCGGCTCCCATCTGAAGTCGAGCCGGCTGGCGTCACCGAGGGGTTCGCCGTCGACCTGGTAGGGAACCGTCCCAGCCGCGGTGAGGCCGGCGCTCACCACGTCGCGGACCACGGTGACCCGACCGTGCTCGGCCACGGGCTCGTCCGAGGCTTCCTCCGCGGGGGCGCGCAGGGAGGCGACCGCCAGGCGCACGACGGTGAAGGCGCTGAGCGAGCGCAGGACGACCGCGCTCAGGGGGTTGTCAAGGCCCGTGCCCGGTGCCAGGTTGAACGGTCGCTCGCCGACGAAAGTGTACGGGCTGGTGTTCATCAAGATGGCGAAGTACCCGTCGTCGACGGTCACCTCGCGGCCGTCGCGGCGGTGCAGGGTCATCGAGAAGTGGGGCCGGCGCCGGTCGTAGGTCGCCCAGGTGTGGATCGCCGTGTACGCGAAGAAGGCGTGACCCAGGTATCGCTTGAGGGCGGCCCTCTTCTCGACCTGGGACACCACCGCGGCGTCGAACCCGATGCCGACGTGGAACAGGTAGCGCCGTCCGTTGACGCTCCCGAGCCCGACGGGATGGATGCCACCCAGGCCGGTGCCCAAGGCGGCGAGCAGCTCCCCGGTCGCCTCGATCGGGTCGTTGGTCATGCCGATGGTGCGGGCGAAGACGTTGGTGGAGCCGCCCGGCAGCACACCCAGGGCACACTCGGTTCCGGCCACGCCGTTGGCCGCCTCGTTCAACGTGCCGTCACCGCCCAGCACGATTACCGCGTCGGCGCCTTTGGCCGCCGCACCCTGGGCCAGCCGGGTGGCGTGGCCAGGCCGGCTGGTTTCCGACACCGTCACTTCGTGGTCGGCGGCAAGGGACTTTTGGATGACGACCCGAGCCCGGGCGGTGACCGAGGACGCGGACGCGTTCACTATGAGTAGGAGCTTCAAGGGACGGGTCAGGCCTCCTCGGCCGTGGTCGTCTCCTGAGCGACGGCTCTCATCTGGGCCACGCTGCGGGTGAGCAGCCGGGACACCTGCATCTGGGATATGCCGAGGCGCCGGGCGATCTCTGACTGCGTCAGCCCCTCGAAGAAGCGCAGGTGCACTATCTGCCTCTGACGCATCGGGAGGTGCTCGAGCATCGGGGCCAAGAGGGCTCGCTGCTCGGCCCGGGCCAGCTCTTCGTCGTCGCTGCCGAGGCTCTCGCCCACCGAGTCACCCTCGCCGTCGGACCGCGGGGCGTCGAGCGAGGCGAAACGGTAGGCCTGCCCTGCCTCCAACGCCTCGAGGACCTCTTCCTCGGACGCCTCCACCTCGGCCGCCAGCTCGGCGATGGTGGGGGAGCGCCCGAGCTCCTGGCCGAGGGGGTCGACGACCCGGCTGAGGCTGAGGTACAGCTCCTGCATGCGCCGCGGGGCCCGCACCGCCCAGCCCTTGTCGCGGAGGTAGCGCTTCAGCTCTCCGACGATGGTGGTCGTGGCGTAAGTGGAGAACTCGATGTTCAGCGACGGGTCGAAGCGCTCCACCGCCTTCAACAGCCCCAATGCGGCGACCTGGGTCAGGTCCTCGAGCGGCTGGCCCCGATTGGCGAAGCGCCGGGCCAGGTAGGCGGCCAAGCCCATGTGGGCGGCCACCAGCTCGTCGCGGAGGGCCACGTCGCGGCTGCGGGCGTACGCGACGAAGGTCTCTTTCAGCGGGGACCGCTTGCTCACGCGGCTGGCCTCGCGGTCATGGTGAACCGGTCACCGCCCGATCGTCTTTGTCCTTGCCCCTGTGACGGCGTTTGACGAGGCGGAAGTGCGGGCCGTCGGTATCGGTGGACAGGCTGTGCTCGTCCACCAGGGCGCCGAGTATCACCTTCGACAGATCTGTGAGGCCGATCGGGTTGATGGCTTCGAGGAACTTGCCGTGACCCTGCACGGTCAACGTGCCTGGCTCGATCCGGTAGGTCAGCTCCACCGTGCCGTGCCGGCCGGTCGAGCCGGTTAGCCCGAAGCACAGCTCATCGATGGCGAGGCGCAGATCTTCGATCTCGTCGTAGCTGAAGCCCAGCCGGCCGGCCAGGCCCGCTGCGGTGACCCGGGCCAGGCGTAGGAACTCGGGGCGAGCGGGGACGACCAGGCGCACTTCGTCGACGGTGGTCACGATCCGCGGACCGTAGCACCGCTTCTGGAGCAAAGGTTACCGCCGTCAATGTTGTAGCCGACCGGTTGGCGCTTACTCCGACCGGTCTAGAACAATGAGGGCATGAACGTAGTCGTCTGCGTCAAGCAGATTCCCGATCCGGCGGGCACCATGAAGCTGGATCAGAGCAGCCACAACCTGGTCCGAGAGGGCAAGCTCATCCTCGACGAGTCCGATTCCTATGGGGTCGAGATGGGCCTTCAGCTCGCCGAGCAGGCCGGAGGCGGCGAGGTCACTCTCGTGTCGATGGCGCCCAACTCGGAGACCAGCGGCCTGCGCACCGCCCTCGCCATGGGCGCGGCCAGGGCCATCCTCGTGAGCGACCCCGGCCTGGCCGGCACCGACGCCCTCGGCACGGCCAAGGTCCTCGCCGCGGCCATCAAGCGGGCCGAGCCGGATCTGATCCTCACCGCGACCGAGTCCACCGACGGCTACACCGGGACCATCCCCGCCCAGATCGCCGAGCTGCTCGGAATGCCCTCCGTGACGTTCTCGAAGAAGGTCACCATCTCGGGCGACAATGTCACTGTGGAGCGCCAGACCGAGGAGGGCTACGAAGAGGTGGAGGTGCCCCTCCCCGCCGTTTTGAGCGTGACCGCCGGTGTGGTGGAGCCCCGGTACCCGTCGTTCAAGGGGATCATGGCCGCGAAAGGTAAGCCCGTTGACGAGCTGAAGGTGACCGACCTCGGGATCGACGGCTCCGCGGTCGGAGCCTCGGGGGCCCGCCAGGAGGTCACGGCGGTGACTCCGGCCGAGGCCCGCAAGGCGGGCGAGATCGTCACCGACGATGGCGACGGCTTCCAGCAGATCATCAGCTACCTCGAGCGCATCAAGGTCATCTAGGCAACAGGAACGAGATAGAGAACATGGCATTGAACACCATCTGGGTAGTCGTCGACCGTTCCGGCGACAAGGTCGCGTCGGTCGCGCTCGAGCTTCTGACCAAGGCGCGCCAGGTCGCGGGCACCGTCGAGGCCATCACGTGGGGCGACGCCTCCTCCATAGCCGGTCAGGTCGGGGCCCACGGTGCCACTGCGTTGCACACCGTCGGCGACACCGGCGGGGGATTGGCCGGTCCTCCGGTGGCCGCCGCCATCGCCGCCAAGATCTCGTCGGGCACCGCGCCCGACGCTATCTTCCTGGCCCAGAGCTACAACGGCCGGGACATCGCCGGCCGCCTGTCAGCCCGTATCGATCGACCGGTGCTGACCAATGTGGTGAACCTGGCCGAAGCCGACGGAGGTTTGGTCAGCGAACATGCCATTTTCGGGGGCACGGAGATCCTGAACGCCCGGTTCACGGCTGACCTGCCCGGCATCTACGTGATCCGAGCCAAGTCCTTCGGCGCGGAGGAGTCGGGGGGCGGCCCGGCCGCCGTCGACACCTGGGAGGTACCGGAGCTCGGTGCGACCGGGGCGGCTCGCGTGGTGGCCTCGCACGTGGAGGAGACCGCGGGGCCGAAGCTCGCCGAGGCGGCCGTGGTGGTCTCGGGCGGCCGGGGGCTCGGCGATGCGGGAAGCTACAAGCTGATCGAGGACCTGGCCAAGCTGCTCAAGGGGGCCCCTGGGGCGTCGCGCGCCATCGTCGACGCCGGATGGGTCCCCTACTCCCACCAGGTTGGCCAGACCGGCAAGACGGTGAAGCCGACGGTCTACATAGCCTGCGGCATCTCTGGTGCGACCCAGCACATGGTGGGCATGAAGAGCGCCAAGAACATCATCGCCATCAACAAGGACCAAGAGGCCCCCATCTTCAACATCGCCGATCTCGGTGTGGTCGGCGACGTGAAGAAGGTCCTCCCTCAGCTGATCGAAGCGCTCCAGAAGCGAGGCTGAGAGTCACACAGGGGGCCGTCACACCAGAGGCCAGGGGTAGGGCCGGTCGCTCCAAGGCTCCGGGAACCGCTTCGCCTCGCTGAGCTGTCTGGCCCGCGCTCGCAGGGCGCGGGCCTCCTCCGGGTGGAGCAACCCCTCCAGCGCAGCTGGCAGCTCGTCGTCGGCGAGCCGGGCGATGTCGGCCAGGTCGGGCTCGGGGATGCGCTGGCCCGCGAAGTCCCATATGACGGTACGCAGCTTCGGCTGAACGTGAAAGCACAGGCCGTGATCGATGCCCCAGATTCGGCCTGCCGCGTCGATCAGGCAGTGGCCGCCCTTGCGGTCGGCATTGTTGGCGAGGACATCGAAGGCGGCGATGCGGCGCAGCACCGGATGGTGCTGCTCCTCCTCGAGGAGTGTGAAGTAATGCTGCTCGAAGTCGGCGTCGATGAATAGCTGGAGAGACCCAGGGCCGAGCGGCCCGTCTTCGACTTCGACCGTCGGCGGCACGAAGCCCCATCCGAGGGCTTCGGACAGCTCGTAGGCGGCCACCTCCCGCCTGTACAGGCCGTCCGGGAAGTCCCACAACGGCCGTTCGCCCCGACCCGGCTTGTACACGGCCGGCAGCTCGCACGACTCGGCCGCGACAGTCACGAGGAACGTCCCATTGCTGCTCCAGGGCATGCGGCCCTGGATGTCCACGGCCCCGGTCTGCAGCGCTTGGATCAACTCGGACGGTGGCCGTTCGTCCGGGGGCACGAATGACCTTCGGGGTCCATGGGCCGGCCGCAGAGAGGGCAGGTGGGACGCCCCGCCTCCACCAGCTCGGCGCCTACTCTGATGATCAGGGCGGCGTGGGCTCGGCTGATGCCGATGCGCGCTGCGCTCGGCCCGTCCGAGGGGTGGATGACCTCGGTTGGTTCGGCGTCTCCTTTGCCTATCTCCTCGGCGAGGATCACGATGCGGTCAGCCCCGCTGTCGTAAGCGAGCTGCAGCGTTCCCACCGGCCACTCGGGGAGGACCGGCTCGACGAGGTTCTCCACCTTGTCCCCGCCCGGTTCCTCGGTCACCGGCAGATCGGAGAGGATCTCGCCCAGGAATTGGGCCAGGGCGGCAACCTGCTGTTTCTCGAGCTTGAGGGTGAGCAGCTGGTCCTCCTGGCGAGCCTGGAGGTAGAAGGTTCGCTGCCCGGGTTCACCAAGGGCGCCGACCGTCGCCCACTCCGCCTCGGGAAGTTCGAACGACCGGCTCATCGCGGCTCTGTCTCCAACGACGGCCCAGACGGTGGCATCACGACGGGACCAGCTCAGTGAGGTCCTTGGTGGAGTTGACCGTCAGCACCGTCGGCCCAGTGGCCCCATAGGCGATGGCCGTCACAGAGCAGGGCGAGACGACGATCCGTTGGAAGAGGTCGAGGTGGGACCCGAGCGCATCGGCTACCACGGCCTTGATCGGGTCGGCGTGGGAGACCACGACGATGGCTTCGTCGAGATGGCGCCGGCAGAGGGCGGCGACCGTGGTGATGATCCGGGCTTGCATGCCGGTGAAGGACTCACCGCCGGGGAACTGGAAGCCGCTCGGATAGCGCTGCACGGTCGACCACTCGGGCAGCTTCATCAGCTTCTTCAGCTCGGCGCCGGTCCAGTCCCCGAAATCGCACTCCATCAGGCCGCGCTCGACCTGGACCCGCAGCCCCAGGGCCCGGGCGATCGGCGCGGCCGTCTCGCGGGTGCGTTCGAGCGGAGACGAGTACACCGCGGCGATACGCCCTGGTTTGCCTGGCTCAGGCTTGGACCACCTGCTGAGGCGTTCCGCCACGGTCACGGCCTGATCCCGGCCGCGGTCGGCCAGGTGCAGGCCCGGTGCCCGCCCTGGAAGGACCTGCCCGGTCGTTGGGGTGAGCCCGTGGCGGACCATCAGGACGAGGGTGGAGCGGGGATTCGACCGGCGGCGCGGAGCTCGTCTCGGGGAAGTCGTCTGCATTTCTCCGGGCCAACCTAGTGTCTACCGGATGAGCCCCGGCCCTCCCGCCGACCTCGATTGGCTGGCCGCCGAGATCTCGGCGTGCCGAGCCTGCCCGAGGCTCGTCGGCTGGCGGGAGCAGGTAGCGAGGGAACGGCGGGCCGCCTTCCGGGACCAGGACTACTGGGGCCGGCCCGTCCCCGGTTTCGGCGATCCGAATGCGCGCATCGCCGTCGTAGGGTTGGCGCCGGCCGCCCACGGCGCCAACCGGACGGGTCGGGTGTTCACTGGCGACCGGTCGGGTGACTGGTTGTTCGCCTCGCTGTACCGGGCCGGACTGGCCAACCAGGCGACCAGCGTGAGCGCCGACGACGGCCTCGAGCTGCGCGGCGTGTGGATCGCGGCGGCCGTCCGCTGCGCCCCACCCGCCAACAAGCCGACTCCCGAAGAGCGCGATCGCTGCTATCCGTTCCTCGTGCGCGAGATGGCGTTGCTGCACGAGGTCCGGGTAGTGGTCGCCCTCGGCCAGTTCGCCTACGACATCGCGGCCCGGCTGATGTTGGTGACGCGCCGGCCCCGCTTCGGCCATGGGACGGAGGCCACCGCCCCGGCCGGCACCGTGATCATCTGCTCCTATCACCCGAGTCAGCAGAACACCTTCACCGGTCGGCTCACCGAGCCCATGCTCGACGCGGTGTTCACCAGGGCGGCCGGGCTGGCCGGCCTGACGGCCTGAGTGATTGGCGGCCCCTGAGTGATTGGTTGCCTCCGTGCCTGAGCTTCCGGAGGTCGAGTGCTACCGGACGCTGGCCGAAGCACGCGCGCTCGGGCGGCCCATCGAGTCGGTGCACGCCCCGGACGGCTGGTACCTCAAACGGGGAACCGACGCCCGACGGCTGGAGGCAGCGCTCGTGGGCCAGGAATTCCTCGCCGGCCGGCGGCGGGGCAAGCTCCTGATGCTCGACGTGGGGGCGGCGCCCGGGGAGCCGGACCTGGTTCTCGGGCTGCGCTTCGGCATGACCGGCCGGTTGGTCGTCGATGGCTCGGCCGGGGTCGATCGTCTCCTCTATTCGACGTCGTCAGAGGACGTCCGCTACGACCGCTTCGGCGTGCAGTTCGGCGACGGCGGGACATTGGTCGTACGCGATCCGCGCCGGCTCGGCGGTGTAGAGCTCGACCCCGACCTCGATCGGCTCGGCCCCGACGCCTTGTCGGTCACCCTCGCCGAGCTGCGCCACGCCCTGGCCGACCGGGTTGCGGTGAAGGCGCGCCTCATGGACCAATCCCGGTTAGCCGGTGTCGGCAATCTCATCGCCGACGAGATCCTGTGGCGGGCCGGGGTAGCGCCCGAGCGGTTGGCGGCCGACCTGCCCGCCGCCTCCGTGCGGCGCCTCCACCAGCACCTCGTGTCGGGCCTGGCCGACCTCATCGAGCGGGGCGGCTCGCACACCGGGGATCTCCAGCCTCATCGCCGGGCGGGCGGCCGCTGCCCGCGAGACGGCGCCGGGCTAGCCCATGCGACGGTCGGGGGCCGGTCTACCTGGTGGTGCCCGAAGCACCAGCGTTGACAGGCCGATCCGGGTGCCTGAGCAAGGCCAGGGCGAGCAGGCCGGCCAGCCCGGCGCAGACGGCCGCCCCGGCGAAGATGGTGTGCAGCTCGCTGAGCAGGGCCCGGTTGGTGGCCTGGTCGTAGGCCGGGCAGCCGGCGGGGTGGGACGGGCACAGCACCAGCGGCGAGCCGATCCGGGCCTGCGCCTGGTAGAAGCGGCGCAGCCCGATGGCGGTCAGGGCCGACAGTCCGGCCAGCATCCCGACGGTGCGAGCCACCACGGCCAGGGCACTGGCGAGCGCGTGGTGGCGGGCTTCCACCGCGCCGAGGACGGCGACGTTCACCGGTGCTATCGCCAGCCCGAAGCCGAGGCCGCCTACAACGAGCTCCATGTCGCTCAGGCGGGGCCCGCCCCCGAGCGCGCTCGCCGACCAGCTGGTCATGGCGACGAACGCCAACGTCGAGGTGGCCATCCCAGCCGCTGCCACGTACCGAGCAAGCCAGCGGGCCCGGCAGAGGACGCCCCCGAGGACCGCCCCTACCGGGACGGCGACGAGAAACCGGACGAGCACGAGAGCGGCGGCCACCTCCGAGTTGGGATCGACGGTCGCCCGGGCGAACAGGGGCACGTCGATGAGGACCGCCATCAGTGCCCCGCCCAGCGCGACGTTCACGGCCAGACCTCCCCACGCCGGGGTGGATCGCAGGACGCCCGGCTGTATCAGGGGCTGGCGGGCCCGGCGCTGGCGCCACCAGAACCCGGCGGCGAGCACCGCAGCCAGCGGAACCACCAGCGGTGCGCTGGACGCAACAACCTGGCGGCTCGGATCGGCGGTCGAGAAGGCCACGACGATGCAGGCCAGGAACCCGGCTAGGAGCATCGCCCCCGGAAGGTCGGAGCGGCGGAGCAGCCCAGGCAGCCGCCGGAACGGGACCACCGGCTGGACCCGGCCCGGTTCCAGCATTTCCCAGGCCGCTCCGGCGGCGAGCAGTCCGAGCGAGGCGAGCACCAACAGTGTGGTCAGCGGCCCCCATTGACCCCCGGCCTGCGGTGCGTACAGCTGACCAAACGTCGTGCTGGTGGCCAGGCGCGCGGGGGCGTCCAGCCCTACCACGAGGCCGACGGTCCCGAGGACCGCGAGGAAGGGGCCGACCACGTCAGCCCGCCGTGTTGCAGCCCGGGGCTGGCGGGTGCGAGCGGCCAGAAACGCGGTGGCGACAAGGACCGTGACTGGAACGTTGATCCAGAAGATCGCCCGCCAGGAAGCGGCCGCCACGACGGCCGCACCGTAGAGCGGCCCCATCACGCTGCCCAGCTCTTGCAGCGCCCCGATCATGCCGAGCGGAGTACCCCGTTCGTCGGGCTCCCAGCGCCGGGCGACCACGGCCATGGTGACCGGCACCAGCCCGCCTCCCCCCAGGCCCTGGATGGCCCGGCCCAGCACCAGGATGGGCAGCGAATGCGCTGTGGCGGTCAGCACCGAACCGAACCCGAACCCGGCCAGGCACGCGACGAACACCGGACCGGTACCGGCCAGGTCGGCTACCCGACCGAGGAGGGGCAACATGGCGGTGTAGCCGAGGAGGAAGCCGCTGACGATAGGGGTCGCCCGCTGCAGGCGGTCCAGGCCGAGGCCGACCCCGTCCATGATGTTGGGCAGGGCCACCACGACGACGTAGGTGTCCGCCGCGGCGAGGAGCACGGTGGCGGCCGCGAGGGCCAGGTGCCACTGGTCCTGCTGCTCGACCGTGCGGCCCCTGCCCACTCCGGTCAGGAGGTACGCGGCAGCGTGACGGTCACGTGCTCGTCGTAGTTGGACAGCGTGAGGGTGTACGTGCTGTCCGTCGTGGCGCTCGTGAAGCGGCCCACGAGGGTGACCACGCGCAGCTGGTAGCTGGAGGGGTTGATGGCCACCGTCATGGTGACGGGGCGCGACGGGTCGGCGTCGGGCAGGACCGGTATGGCCGTGCCAGGCACCTGATAGGTGACCGTGTCGAGAAGCTCTCCGCGGATGCGTTCGGTGGCACCCAGCTTCGGCTGGTCGGCCAGGGTGAGCAGCTTGGTCAGCCCTGTGGCCGGGTCGAACAGCTCGGCCGGGTTGTGGAGCCCGAAGTTGGCCGGATCCGTCTTGGTGTAGCCGGTCGAGAAGGGCAGCTCGGCTTCGAATACGCCGTGGATGGCGGCAACCTTCACGTCCACGACGAAGCCTTTGAGGGCGACCTCGAAGCTCCC
>JAFAWZ010000263.1 GCA_019241495.1 Acidimicrobiales bacterium
GAAATCTCGGCTCGGAGCCACGGCTGGCAGGCAGCCACCTCCGTCCGGTTCGGCCTGTCGTGGATCCGGCGCTTGCCGCGCCGCTGCCACTTGAAGTGCTTGACCGCGTTGGTGACGTAGACCTCCGCCCGATCGATCCCCGCCTCCTCCAGGGCGGAGTCGAGCACGCGGCCCGCCGGCCCGACGAAGGGATGGCCGGAGCGGTCTTCCTGGTCACCGGGCTGCTCGCCCACCAGCATGAGGGTGGCTGTGGCGGGCCCCTCGCCGAAGACCACCTGGGTGGCTGCTTCCCACAAGCCGCACTCCCGGCACTCCGTGGCGGCGCGACGCAAACCTTCCAGGTCCTGGTCCATCACAGGATGGCTCTACCCGGATCACCCGCTTCGCCTGTCCTGTCCCGGTGGGCTACCGACCGGGACGTTGGGTATACGGAAACCATGACCACCGACGGTGAGCCCGACGGCGAGAAGACTCGAAGCGGAGCTAAACAGGCCGGCCGGGAGACCTTGTGGCCCGACTGAGGCGTTCAGACTGCACCAAACCCGGCATCTCTCGCCGGCGGCGAGGCCGGGGGTTCTCCTATGCGCATCCCGATGGGCGGCGGATCAGCGACGAGGAGACCTTGAGCCGGATCCGCGCCCTGGCCATACCCCCGGCGTGGTCGGACGTGTGGATATGCCCGTGGCCCAACGGTCACATCCAGGCCACGGGCACCGACTCGGCGGGGCGACGCCAATACCGGTACCACGATCAGTGGCGCATCGACCGCGACCACGACAAGTTCGACCGGGTGGCCGAGTTCGCCGAAGCCCTGCCTGGGCTCAGAGCCAAGGTGAAACGTGACCTGGGCAAGGCTGCGCTCGGGCGGGAACGGGTCCTGGCCGCCATCGTGCGCCTCCTGGACGTCGGGCTCTTCCGGATCGGCGGTGAGGCGTACGCCGAGGCCAACGCCACCTTCGGCGTTTCCAGCCTTCGAAAGAAGCACGTCGCCATCCGCTCCGGCGTGATGGCTTTCGACTACCCGGCCAAAGGGTCGGCCGAGCGGCGAGTAGAGATAGACGACGCCGACGCCGGCGAGGTGGTGGGCGCTCTCCTGCGGCGACAGACCGGAGGGCCTCACCTTTTCGCCTACCGGCGGGGCCGCCAATGGGTCAAGGTGCGCTCGAAGGACGTCAACGACTACGTCAAGGACGCCGCGGGTAAGGGCTTCTCGGCCAAGGACTTCCGGACCTGGTCTGCCACCGTGTTAGCCGCCGCCGAGCTGGCTGAACAAGTCCCGGCCCCCTCCTCCAAAAGGGAACGGCGCGCTTCTATCAATCAGGCGGTCACCGAGGTAGCCCGTCGGCTGGGGGACACTCCCGCCGTAAGTCGCCGCTCGTACATCGATCCCCGCGTGGTGGATCAGTACGAGGACGGCCACACCATCGACAAGAACCTAGCGAGACGGGCCCGCCGAGGAGATGGCCCTCATCCTGCCGTCGAGGAGGCCGTCGTCGATCTCATCGGGGGCGAAGAAGCCACTTCTTGACACAGGCGCAAGTAACTCCGTCCGCAGCACGCTGCTTAGAACCCCGACCACCTGGATCGCCCGTCGATCGTGTCAGTCAAACCCGGTCTGGAAAGCGGAGAGCAGGAGGTGGATGCGCCGACAGGAGGATTGGAGCCCCCCCAGCGGTCAGCGTCTGGGGTGGGCTCAAGCAGCGACGGACGCTCCTGTCCACCGGGGCTCTGACCAGCCTGTCGACCACCAGCGCCGATCCACGGCCTGACCCGCCCACCACGCTTCGAACGACAGCGGCCTTCCCTCGTCGTGAGACGGGCGGCGTCGATCACGAATCAGAATGTCGCGGGCGGGTCGCTAGCCGGGAAGGACGCCTCGCTGTCGCGGTCCACATCGGCACCGCCCCTCTCCGGCTTTGGGTCGTTGTCGACGTTTTCGGGCTGGGGCTGCGCGTTTGCCTGGCCGGGCTCTTGTCCACGTTCGCCTCCCGTGCCGCCGATCTGATCGTCTGCGTCCGACATAGCTGTCACCTACCCCAAGCGGCATTCTCTCACGCACTTGCCCAGGGCTGAACCTCCGACGGGGCGCCTTCGGGACTGCTTGAACCCGGCCGGCGCGGGTAGGTCTACCAGGTGACGGTTGTGGGATACACGCTGATGTGCGAGCAGGCCGGCCCTAAGGAGCTGGTGCGGGACGTCCAGATGGCGGAGGCGGCCGGGTTTGAGTTCGCGGTCATCTCCGATCACTATTTTCCGTGGGTCGATGCCATGGGGCACTCCCCGTACGCGTGGTCGGTGCTCGGGGCAGCGGCGCAGGCCACCTCGCGGATCGAGCTGATGACGTATGTGACCTGCCCTATCAAGCGTTACCACCCGGCCGTGGTGGCGCAGAAGGCGGCCACCGTCGGGGTGCTGTCCGACGGTCGTTTCACTCTCGGGCTCGGGGCGGGCGAGAATCTCAACGAGCACGTCACCGGGGGCGGGTGGCCTCCGGTGAACGTGCGCCACGACATGCTGGCGGAGGCGGTAGAGATCATCCGTCAGCTGTGGTCGGGCGGCTACGTCAACTACCAAGGCCGTCATTTCCAGGTCGATTCGGCCAAGATCTGGGATCTGCCCGACCAGCCCCTGGAGCTGGGTATAGCCGTTTCGGGGCCGCAGTCGGCCCGGTTAGCCGGACGTTTGGCTGATCGCCTTATCGCCGTCGAGCCGTCGTCGCAAGTGGTAGCCGACTTCGGCGCAGCCGGGGGAACGGGGAAGCCACGAGTCGGTCAGCTACCGGTGAGCTTCGACCGGAACCGGGACACCGCTATCAAGCGGGCCCACGAGCTGTTCGGCTGGTTCGGCGGAGGTTGGAAGGTCAACTCGGAGCTGCCGGGCACCGCCGCCTTCCAGGCCGCGTCGCAGTACGTGCGCGACGAGGACATCGCTGGGTCCATCCCGTGCGGCGACTCGGTGGAGGCGGTCGTCCGAGCGGTCAAGAACTTCGCCGACGCCGGTTTCACACATGTGGCCTTGTGCCAGATCGGCGGTGACGCCCAGGCCGACTTCATCCACTGGTGGGAGAAGGAGCTGGGACCAGCTCTGTCGGCTTAGGCAACACCTTGTAATGAAAGGAGCGACGAATGCCGCAGGCAGCTTGGAGCACGAAGCGTGAACGGCAGTACGAGCACATCAAGGAGGGGTTGGAGGACCGGGGACGGCCCGCCCGTGTGGCGAAGGAGATCGCCTCGCGTACCGTCAACAAGGAGCGCGCCCGGTCTGGCGAGTCCCGCCAGGCGTCGCGCACGTCGACCGAGGACATCTCCTCGGGCCGGAGGGGCGGGCTGCGTTCCCACCGCGGCAGCGGGGGACGGACCCGAGACCAGCTGTACGCCGAAGCCAAGAAGCGCAACATCCACGGCCGCTCCAAGATGTCCAAGTCCGAGCTCGAATCGGCGCTCGGGGGGCGCTGAGCGATGACGGGTGAGCTCACAGGAAAGACGGTGGCCTTTATCACCGCCAACGAGGGAGTGGAGCAGGCCGAGCTGACCGGCCCATGGGAGGCGGTGAAAGAGGCCGGCGCCACGCCGGTGTTGGTCGCCCCGTCCGCCGGCAAGGTGCAAGCCTTCGATCACCTGGACCCGGCCGACACGTTCGCTGTGGACAAGGTGACCGGGGCGGTGTCGGTCGACGAGTTCGACGCGCTCGTCCTGCCGGGAGGGGTGGCCAACGCCGATCAGCTCCGCACCGACGCAGCGGCGGTCAACTTGGTTCGCGAGTTCTTCCGGTCCGGTCGCCCGGTGGCGGCGATCTGCCACGCGCCGTGGACGATCATCGAGGCGGCGCAGGCGCAGGGTCGGACGATGACCTCTTGGCCGAGCTTGCAGACCGACATCCGCAACGCCGGCGGCCGCTGGGTGGACGAGGAGGTCACGGTGTGCGCCGCAGGACCCAACGTGCTGGTCACTAGCCGGAAGCCCGACGACCTACCGGTGTTCAACCGGGAGGCCATCACCGCGTTCGGGGGCGGGCGCAAGTAGACGGGGCGGAAAGGACGGGCCTTGACGGCGTTGATCGGCACGTCGGGGTGGCACTACTCCGACTGGAGAGGCGGCTTCTATCCCGACGAAGTCCGCCAGAATGACTGGCTCGGGTTCTACGCCGGGCGGTTCCAGACGGTGGAGCTCAACAACGCGTTCTACCGGCTGCCCGACCGGACGGCATTCCAAGCCTGGGCAGAGCAGGTGCCCGACGACTTCATGGTTGCGGTGAAGGCCAGCCGTTACCTGACCCACGTGCGGCGCCTGAAGGATCCGGGCGAGCCGGTGGCCCGACTGATGGCGGCGGCCAGAGGATTGGGCCCAAAGTTGGGCCCGGTCCTACTTCAACTGCCGCCCAACCTGCGGTACAACGACGAAGCGCTGGCCCGCACCCTCGGTCATTTCCCCAACGGGGTGCGGGTGGCAGTGGAAACCCGTCACGACAGCTGGCATGACGACCGCACCCGGGAGGTGCTGGAGGCGCACGGTGCGGCGTGGGTGTGGGTCGATCCCGGGAGCCGGGACCGTCCCCGCTGGCGGACGGCCGAGTGGGGGTACGTTAGGTTCCACCGAGGTACCGGTCGGCCGGAGCCTTGCTACACCAGATCCCCGCTGCATACCTGGGCCAAGCGGATAGCGGGGACATGGGACGGCGACGACGACGTGTTCTGCTACTTCAACAACGACACCCACGGGTGCGCCCCGCGCGACGCTCGCCGCTTCGCGGCCGCCGTATGGCGAGCCGGGGTGCAACCATCCCGGGTGCCGCGCCCACGAGAGACGCCGGTGGCCGCAAGCTGAGCAGCGAGGCATCGTCCCGTCCCGGTGGGCAGGTCCTCGTGCCTCGAACCGCCCGATGCGCCCAAAGCGACACGGAAAGCGCTGAGCGACACGTTCGCCGACCCCCGGCGAGAGGGTCACCGGGCACCTAGGCGATGGGACCGAGGCGCTGGCGGCTGGGTGCGGCTCAAAGCCGACTTATGGCTTCGCGCAGCTCATAGCGAGGCGTCCGAGCTCGACTCGGTGCTCTTGAGCCGGCAACGAGACCTGGCTGGCGCCTTTGTCGGTGAGCGCGACCCGCTGGAATCGGTGGTCGCGAGCCCGAGCACCCCAATCTGCTTCTAGCCCTGCTCAGTTTTAGGAAGAGCTACGAAGCCTGGACCTGCCTGAAACCTGGGACAGCAGCCCTAGCGTGGGTATAGACCCATCCATGGATACAGAAGCATTTGTCAGCGCACTCAACGAGGACCTGCAAACCGAGTTCCAGTCGATCATTCAGTATGTCAATCACACAGCCACGCTCACTGGACCTGAGTTCATGGGGGTGATCGACGAGTTGAAACGCCATCTCGGCCAAGAGCTATTGCATGCCCAGATACTGGCAGAGCAGGTGTCGTTCCTGGGGGGCAACCCGTCAACATCCGTGAGGCCAGTGGTCCAGGCCGATAACTCCAGGGGGGCGCTTGTCGCCGACTTGAAATTGGAGTCTGATCAGCTTGACCGGTACCGCGAGCGGGTCCAGCAGGCTAACGATCTGGGCTTGGCCGATGTTGCCGAGGCGCTTCGGCCCCTTCTGGAGCAAACTCAGGAGCACGTCCGAGATCTCCAAACCGCTCTCGGAGACTGAGCCGGCAGACAACCGCGCGAGTTTGATATACCGTGGCGTAGGTGGCGAAGCAGGTGTCGCGGTGGGGATTGAAACGGCGGGATGCCTTGACCAAGGCCAGCATCGCGACCTGTTTCTCGGTCGTCTCGCCGTGGTGGGCGAAACGGCGGGCAACTGAGGAGGCCACCTTGGCGTGATTCTCCGACCAGGCGCCGCTGGGCGCGGTCTGTCCCAGAGTTTCGGTCTCCTGCCCCTCCGGCAGGCGCGAGGATGGATATGGGCTCGAGTCGGGCCGCTTGCGGTAGACGACCCCACCGGGTAGAGGCAACCTGCTCGAGGTCGCGGCCCCCCGAGGGCGCTCCATCCCATCCGATGACCAGGAGCTGACCACCGAGGCGTACTTGGTCAACCGCGACATCGAAGCCCCGGTCGCCGGTTTGCCGACCGGTGTCCTCCCGGAAAGTCACCAAGTAAGGGTCGTCGAGGACCGCGCACTCGGCTGCCGATAGGCAAGCGCTATC
>JAFAWZ010000068.1 GCA_019241495.1 Acidimicrobiales bacterium
TGCCGACGGTCGCCCAAGTGTCGACCATGGTGCCCGAGCCGACCCGGGCGCCGATGTTCACATAGCTGGGCATCATGATCACCCCCGGCTCCAGGTAGCTACCCCACCGGGCCGACGCGCCCGGGACCACGCGTACACCTGCTTCGGCGTACCCCCGCTTCAAGGGCAGGCGATCCACGTACTCGAAGGGTCCGGCCTCGATGGTTTCCAGGCTCGAAACCCGAAACAGCAGGAGGATCGCCTGCTTCAGCCACTCGTGCACGACGGGTTCGCCGCCCGGCCCGAGCTCGGCCACCCGGGCCTCCCCCCGATCGAGCAGGTCCACGGCGGATCGCACTGCGTCGACCGCGTCATGGTCGGCCGGGCCGACGCTGTCGCGACGTTCCCACAGCTCTCGTATCTGCGACTCGAGATCAGCCATGGGTCACGACGCTACCGCGATCCAGCGACCCACCACCCCGAACATCGGGGGAAAGCCTTGGCGCGACTGGCCGAGTTGTTCCAAAACGGGACCTAGACGCCGAGCCGCTCGGCCAAGAGGTCCAGCTGCTCGAGGGTCACCACCATGGCCAACCGGACCCAGCCAATCCCGGCCGGCCCGTAGAACGAACCTGGCGACACGAGGGCTCCCCCCCGCTCCGCCATCCAGTTCGTCCATGCCCATTCGTCGCCTCCGGGCACGGGAGCCCAGAGATAGAAGCCCCCAGCCGGCAAGTCGCACTCCACCCCGGTCGCGGCCAGGATGGCCCGGGCCCGTTCCAAGCGCTCGAGGTAACGGTTGCGTTGCTCCTCCACGTGGTTCTGGTCCGACAAGGCGGCCACTCCGGCCCGCTGTACCGGCCCCGGGACCATCAACCCGGCGTGTTTGCGGACCTCGCGGAGGTAGTTCACCAGCTCGGGATCGCCGGCGTACCACCCTAGGCGCAGCCCGGCCATGTTCGACCGCTTGGACAACGAATGCACCGCCACCACCCCGCCCACTCCGTCGGTTCCCCCGCCGTGGCCCAGGATGGTGCGAGGCGGGCCCTGCCAGGTGAACTCGGCGTAGCACTCGTCGCTGAACACGGCCACATCCCGCTCCCGGCCCCACGCCGCGACCGCAGCCAGGTCGTCGAGCCTGCCGGCCGGGTTGCCCGGGGTGTTGACCCACAACATGAGGGCTCGTTCGGCGTCGTCGTCAGAGACCGAGGACAGGTCGATCCGCCACTGGCCGTCCATGGCGACGGGCACGGCCCGCAGACCGGCCAGCCGGGCGCCCATCTCGTAGGTCGGATATGACACGGCCGGGTACAGCACCGTGTCACGCCAGGGACGGCGCAACTTCATGAACTGCGGCGTGGTGGCGACGAGCTCCTTCGTGCCCACACACGCGGCCAACCCGTCGATGGCCACGAACGCTCCGAGGCGATCCTTGGTCCAGCTCTGAATCGCCTGGCGCAGCTCCAGCGTGCCGATCGACGGCGGGTAACCGCGGGCTGCTCCGTCGCCGTCGGCGGATCCGGACAAAGGGCCACCCCCACCCGCCTCCCCCCCCACCAGGGCGGCAAGCACAGCGGCCGGAGGCGGGTCGTTGGGGGTGCCGATGGACAGGTCAACGACGCCTCCCGCATGGCAAGCAGCCTGGCGGCGAGCCTCGTCCAGGCGATCGTAAGGGTAGGCCGGAGGGGAAAAGCCCACGTCGTCTCTCACGCCGTCTCCACCAAGAAGTCCTTGAACCGGGCCGCCCCGGCCTGATCCACCCGGACCCGTAGGCGAGCCGAGCCATCTTCGTGCGTCTCGGTCAACACCTCTCCTTCCCGGTGCACGGCCGCCAACACGTCACCCCGGTCGTAGGGGACGACCAGCTCGACCACGTTGGCCGCGGCGCGAATGCGATCCCCCATGGCTTCCAGCAGGCCGTCGATACTGGCACCGGTGCTGGCCGACACCGCCACCGAACCCGGGTGGCGGGCGACCAGGCGCAGCGCCTTGGCCTCGTCCAGGTCGGACTTGTTGAAGCACAGCAGCTCTGGGACAGAACCGGCTCCGATCTCGTCGAGCACCGACCGGACCGCCTCCATCTGCGACTCCGGGTCGGGGCTGGCGCTGTCGACGACGTGCACCAGCAGGCTGGACTCGGTGACGACCTCCAACGTCGAGCGGAAGGCCTCCACCAACTGATGGGGCAGCTTGCGCACGAAACCCACCGTGTCGGAGACCAACACCGCCTCGCCACCCGGTAGCTCCAGTCGGCGGGTCCTCGGGTCAAGGGTGGCAAAGAGCCGGTCCTCGACCAGGACCTCGGCGTCGGTCAGCCGGTTGAGCAGAGTCGACTTGCCGGCGTTCGTGTATCCGACGAGGGAGACACTCGCCAGGCGGCTGCGGCGGCGGGCCTTGCGCTGAAGCCGGCGTTGTTCGGTGAGCCGGCGCAAGTCGCTCTCCAGCCGATTGACCCGCCTCACCAGGCGGCGACGGTCGACCTCCAGCTGGGTCTCTCCAGGACCGCGGGTGCCGATGCCGCCCGCCTGTTGGGACAGCTGGGTGCCACGGCCGCGCAGGCGTGGCAGGCGGTAGCGCAGCTGGGCCAGCTCCACCTGGGCCTTGCCTTCTTGGGTACGGGCGTTCTGAGCGAAGATGTCGAGGATCACTGCGGTGCGGTCTATGGCCGTCCGCCCGAGGATCTTCTCCAGGTTGCGAGACTGAGCCGGGGTCAGCTCGTCGTCGAACACCACCGTGTCGGCATCGACCGAGTTGGAGAGCTCGCGTAGCTCCTCGGCCTTGCCCCGACCGACGAACGTGGCGGGGTCGGGGTGATCGCGCCGCTGCACGACCCGGGCCGCCTCGTCGGCGCCTGCGGTGTCGACGAGGAGGGCGAGCTCGTCGAGGTGCATCTCTGTGTCCTCCTCGCGCTCCGGAGGCAAGGTGAGGCCAACCAGGACGATCTTCTCCCGGAAGCTGCGTTCGATCAGGCTCAACGAGGCGGCCTCAGATCTGTCATCTGCAAGGCAATTTTTCGGGTTTCGCGATGGCGTCTCACAGGGCCACCCGGCACGCCGCGATGCGCACGCTCGGACCAGCCAGCGTCGCCGTCCCATCTTCGGACAGCCGGACTGCCACCACCCCCCCCGGTTGGTGCACGGTCACGGTTCGGCCCACCCGACCCCAGTGATGCAAGGCAGCCGCGGCTGCACACGAGCCGGTGCCACAAGCCTTCGTCTCCCCCACTCCGCGCTCCCACACCCGCATGGTCACCGTATCGGGGCCGGGGCCAAGCGTCACGAACTCGACGTTCAGACCGCCGGGATCTGACCTCTCGAGCAAAGGACCGACGCGGCCGACATCGACGGTGGTCGGATCGGGGCCCAACACCACCAAATGAGGGTTCCCGACATCGACGAGGAGCTGCCCATGGCCGATGTTGCAA
>JAFAWZ010000220.1 GCA_019241495.1 Acidimicrobiales bacterium
GTCTCGAGCAGCTCGTCGAAGGCCCAGAAGCCTCGGAGGACGTTTTTCGAGGGTTCCATCCGATCGACCCGGACGATCAGGCGGCGTCCGGAGACGGTTTCTTCCAGCCACGCCACCTCTGTCTCACACGCCTCCGATGCGGCGACCGATCGGAGGTCGTCCAGGTCGGTGGCGGCGGGCGCCACGAAGGTGTCGGCGTCGCGCCCGAGTACCTCCCGGCAGCACGCCGTGAAGGCCGACGCCCAGCGGGTGCTGTGGAAGCCGCAGGCCCCCCCGCCCGCCAGACCGCCGACCACGGCCGCTGCCACCTCGTCGGGGAGGGTAGAAAGCTCCTGGGGGGCGCACCATGGTGTGTGAACGAAAGCTCCGATGGACAGGTCGGGGCGGCGGGCAGCCAGCATCTCGGGCACCAAGGCCAGCTGGTAGTCCTGGACCAGCACCGTCGCCCCATCTGCCGATGCTTTGTCCGCGGCCGCCGCGAACGACTCGTTGACGGCCCGGTAGCGGTCCCACGCCGCCCACCAGTGCCGGTCGAAGCGGGGCCGGCGCGGCTGGTCCCACAGGCCGTGGAGGCAGAACCACAGGGTCTGGTTGGCGACCACGTCGTAGTAGGCCGCGTAGTCGGGGGGGTCTATAGCCACAGGGGAGAAGCGCAAGCCGTTCGAGCTCACCGAGCCATGGCGGGCGGCCTCCCGCTCGTCCTCGCTGGTGGCCGAGGCGAGCCACAGGGCCCGGTCACGCTCCGCCCCAGGCCCGAGGGTCACGATCAGGCCGCCCGCTCCTCGTCTTGGCTCGAGCTTCCCCGAGTCGCTCCTGACGAAGCTGATGGGTCCGCGGTTGGATACGACGAGCAGGTGCGCCTTGTCTGCCATGCCCCCTCGACCCTACCTACGCTGCCGGCTGGCCCAGAAACCGGGCACCATGGGGGGATGCCGCACCTGCTCGTGGCGCCGGACAAATTCCGGGGCAGTGCCACCGCTGCCCAGGTGGCCGACGCCATCGCCACGGCTGCGGTCGCGGCCGGCTGGACGGCAGATCGGGCCCCGGTATCCGATGGGGGCGAAGGCTTCTGCTCCGTGCTGGGCGGCCGTCCCCGAGCGGTGAAGGTGCGCGGGCCCCTCGGCGATCCGGTGGAGTCCGCCTGGTACGAGCTCGAAGGCGGCCCGGTTGCGGCCATCGAGATGGCCCTGGCCTCGGGGCTCGATATCGTCGGCGGCCCTGGGAACAACGATCCGGTCCGCGCCAGCACCGCCGGCACCGGCGAGCTCATGGCCGCCGCGGTAAAAGCCGGGGCCCGCCGGCTGCTGGTCGGCATGGGCGGGTCGGCGACCACCGATGGAGGGCTCGGTGCCCTTGAGACCCTGGAGCCGCACAGTCGCCTGGCCGGCGTGCGCATCGATGTGGCTTGCGATGTGACCACCAGGTTCGTCGGCGCGGCGGCCATCTTTTCTCCCCAGAAGGGAGCGACGCCCGCCCAGGTCGAGTTGCTCACGAGGCGGCTCGAGCGCCTGGCCCAGGTTTACCTCGACCGCTTCGGTGTGGATGTCACCGACCTGGAGGGCTCTGGGGCGGCCGGCGGCCTGGCGGGGGGTCTGGCCGCGCTCGGCGCCCAGCTGGTGCGGGGCTTCGATCTGGTTGCCGACCACATCGATCTGGCCTCTCGGATGGAGCGGGCCGACCTGGTGATCACCGGAGAGGGGTTGCTCGACGACCAGTCGTTCGCCGGCAAGACCGTGGGCGGGGTCGTGGAGCTGGCCGCTGAGGTCGGAGTACCCGTGGTGGTTCTGGCCGGCGACGTGGAGGGTGACCCTCCGGTGGACTACCACACTCTGGTGGGCGCGGCGGGGGAGGAGGCCGCTTGGGCCGACCCGATCGGCTCGTTGCGCCAGGTGACGGCGGCTCTCCTGGCCCGAACCTAGGCGGTCTTGCGGTGCGCGGGTACCTCGGCCAGCGGGGGCAGCTCGACGAAGGTCACCGCCGTCGGGTCCGCCCCTGGCCGCAACAGCTGGGTCGTCCACGGAAACCCGTTCCCGGCGACGTCCTGGATCCCCGCCCGGGCCAGCACTACCTGCAGGATGGCGAGCGCTTGGGGGCCGAGCTCGGCCAGGGGCCGGTTGCGGTGCACCCGCTCGACCAGGTCCACCTGCACCAGTGCCGAGTTGCCGAACTGCTCCACCACGTCGATGAGCAGGCCCAGGTCGACTCCGTAACCACCCACGAACGGAAGGGCCTCGAGAACCTCGCGCCGGGCCGCGCACTCGCCCGACAGGGGTTGTGCCAAGTCGGCCAGATGGGGGAAAAAGGTAGAGATCAGTGGCCGGGCCATCAGCTCGGTCACCCGGCCCCCTTCGCCGGTACGCCCGTCGAGGCCCCTCTGGTAGAAACCCTTCACGAACACGATGTCGTCTCGCGCCAGGAGTGGGCCGGCCAGGCCCAGCACGAAGCCGGGCTCGAACCTCCTGATGTCCGCGTCGCAGAACACGACGACGTCACCGGTGCTGACATGGACGCCCTTCCACATGGCCTGGCCCTTGCCGTTCCCGGCGTGGTCGACCAGCACGTCGGAGACGGCCACCACGGTGGCGCCGGCTGCTGCGGCCACGGTCGCAGTGCGGTCGCGGGAGCCGTCGTTGATGACGACGATCTCATCCACGATCGCCGCTTTCTCCATCAGCTCGCGCCGGATCGTGGCCACGATGTGGCCGACAGTGGCTTCCTCGTCACGGGCGGGCAGGCAAACCGACACCCGCCGGCCCTTCTTGATCTCCAGTACCCGAGACGCGGGGAAGTCGTCCGAGCGGTAGGAACGGCGCACGGCATGCATCCTGCCACGCGTGAAGGTCCTTTCCGGCCGAAATGATGTATTCCGATGTGACCGTGCCCAGGTTGGGTGTACACTCCTCCCGACATCATCAAGAGCGGCTGAGGGACGGGCCCTTTGAAGCCGCGGCAACCCGCTCACTTCGTGTGAGCTCGGTGCCAATGCCCGGTTCGATGACGCCACCCAGGAGGATGGAACGTTGCCTTACGTAGACGGTCTGCGATGCCGGGAGTGTGGCCGCACCTACCCCTCCGAGGCGCTGCACGTTTGCGACTGGTGCTTCGGCCCGCTCGAGGTCGTCTACGACTACGGCGCGATCAAGGCGGCGGTGAGCCGGGAGGCGATCGGGGCCGGACCGCTGTCCATGTGGCGCTACGCCGACCTCCTCCCAGCGGCCTCGGAAGGGGCGGTGAGCCTGGGTGCCGGTTTCACTCCCCTGGTCCGCGCCGACCGGCTGGCCGCCGAGCTCGGTTTGCGTGAGCTGTGGATCAAGAACGACACCGTGAACCCGACCGGGTCGTTCAAGGACCGAGTCGTGTCAGTGGCCCTGACCAAGGCCCAGGAGCTGGGATTCAAGGTGGCGGCGTGCGCCTCGACGGGCAACCTGGCCAACTCGGTGGCCGCCCACGCGGCCCATGCCGGCATGGAGTCCATCGTGTTCATACCCGCCGACCTGGAGGCCGGAAAGGTCGTCAACACGGCGGTGTTCGGGGGGCGCCTGGTGGCGGTGGAGGGTAACTACGACGACGTCAACCGGTTGTGTGCCGAGCTGGCCGGGGAGCACCCGTCCTGGGCGTTCGTCAATGTCAACGTCCGGACCTACTACGCCGAAGGGTCGAAGACGCTCGCTTTCGAGACCGCCGAGCAGCTCGGTTGGAGCTGTCCCGATCACGTCGTGGTACCCGTGGCGTCGGGCAGCCAGCTGACCAAGGTCGCCAAGGGCTTCAAAGAGCTCTGGGAGGTGGGGCTCCTCGACGAGGAGCCCCATGTCCGTATCTCGGGCGCGCAGGCTGCAGGGTGCTCGCCAGTGGCCCAGGCCTTCGCGGCCGGTCGGGACGTCATCAAGCCGGTCAAGCCCGACACCATCGCCAAGTCGCTCGCCATCGGGAATCCGGCCGACGGCCCGTACGCCTTGGATGCAGTACGCAGCTCCGGTGGGGGGTTCGGCTCGGTGAGCGACGACGAGGTCGTGGATGGCATCCGGCTCCTTGCCCGCACCGAGGGGATATTCGCGGAGACGGCGGGCGGGGTGACCATCGGTTCTCTTGTCCAGCTCGTCGAGCGGGGAGTTGTTCGCCCCGACGAGCGGGTGGTCGCCCTCGTCACCGGGAACGGCCTGAAGACCATCGAAGCGGTCTCCTCGCACTGCCGGCCGACCGCCACCATCGCCCCCACCCTGGACGCTTTCGCGGCGGCCATCGAAATCCCGGAGGACTAGGCCATGGCCGTCACCATCAGGATCCCCACTCAGCTGCGTCCCATCGCCGGTGGGAGCTCTACCGTGGCAGTCGAGGGGGCCACCGTCGGAGAGGTGTTGAAGGGGCTCGAAGCCGCCCACCCCGGATTCCACGAGCGGCTCTTCGACGAGCAGGGCAACCTGCGCCGCTTCGTGAACGTCTTCGTGGCCGACGAGGACATCCGTTTTCTCGACGGCATTGACACTCCGGTCGCGGCCGGCTCGACGGTCTCCATCGTCCCGGCGGTAGCCGGCGGCTGAGTTGTAACCCGGCCGGGCACCCCACGGTCCGAACGTTTCGGGATCCACGGTCCGGGGGAGTGTTACGGCCCCGGGCGGGGTTGGGGTCCCCGCCGAGGGGAGGAGGCCGGGCCTGCGGGGTGCCCGGCCGGGAGTGGGACGGTTGCATTAACCCCCGCGAGGCGGTTTACTGTTAGCACTCAGGATGTGAGAGTGCTAAAACCGGTGAACCCAACGGAGGGAACCAAGAACCGATGCCCAAGCTGATTGCTTTCGACGAGAACGCCCGCCGGGCCCTGGAGAGCGGGATGAACCAGCTGGCCGACGCAGTGCGGGTCACGCTCGGCCCGAAGGGTCGCAATGTCGTGCTGGAGAAGAAGTGGGGTGCCCCGACCATCACCAACGATGGGGTTTCGATCGCCAAGGAGATCGAGCTGGAGGACCCCTACGAGAAGATCGGCGCCGAGCTGGTCAAGGAGGTCGCCAAGAAGACCGACGACGTCGCCGGTGACGGCACGAC
>JAFAWZ010000017.1 GCA_019241495.1 Acidimicrobiales bacterium
TGATGGCCGTACAGGCGGCTGAGAGTCTCGGTTTGCACGACCTCCTCGGTCGTGCCTGACGCGGCCCGCCCATCAGCCAGATAGACGATGCGGTCCATCACAGGTAGGAGCGGGTTCATGTCATGGGCGGAAAGCAAGATGGATATCTGCTGTTCGGAGGCGATCCGGCCCAACAGGTCGACCACATCGCGGGCGGCGCGAATGTCGAGATTGGCCAATGGCTCATCCAACAGGAGCAGGCCGGGCTGCGATATGAGCGCGTGGGCGATCATGATCCGCTGCTGCTCCCCACCTGACAGGTTCCCGACCCTCGAATCCGCGAACGCGGTGGCACCGACCGCGTCGAGCATGGAGTCCACCTGATGGCGACGGCGGGCGGTTGATCGGGGCACTCCGAAACGGTGCCCGTCGATACCGAGGGCGACCAGGTCCCGGGCTCGCAATGGCATATCCGGTTCGAGGACGATCTTTTGCGGCACGTAGCCGATCTGCGGGTTCTGGCGCGACCTGCTGTCGCCGGCGACGGCGACTCGGCCGCCGTCCAGCGCGATCAGACCGAGTATGACCCGCAGCAGCGTGGTCTTTCCTGCCCCGTTGGAGCCGATCAACCCGCAAAACCCTCCGGCCGAGATCGAGAACGACACCCGGTCCAGAATGCGCCGGCCGCCCAACGAAACGCTGACATCCTCGACGCTCAGCACAGGGTCATCCCATCGCGAGACGCTCCACTCGACCTCGTGCTTCGATGCCGTCACGTCCATGGAGTCAGCCTTAGACGTCACAGGTGCTGGGTGGAGGCGCCCGTCGTGATCGCCTTTTCGATCGCGGCGACCTCGGCCATCATCCACGACTGATAGTCATAGCCGGGCGTGGGCATCGTCTCATACACTCCCACCACCGGCACACCAGCCTTCAGGGCGGTCTGGCGGATCGAGTCAGTCAGGGCATTAGTCACCTGCTGGTTGTAGCAGAACACCTTCGCCTGGTGGTTGGTGAAGAAGCCGTTCTCCAACGACACGTCCTGGGGGCTGGGATCGGTGCCGTTCATTATGTCGGCCTGGAAGCCGAACGGGGTCAGGTTGTCGATCCCCATCGCCGTCAGGAGATAGTCGGCAACCGGCTCCGTGGTCGCCGCCTTGGTCCCTGAATATTCGGCCTTGAACGAGGCGATAGCGTCCAGCCATGGCTGCAGCGAGCCGACGAACTTGGTCTCGTTCGCCTGGAAGGTCGCGGCATGGGCCGGGTCGAGAGCGGATAGATCGAAGACCAGCATTTGGGCCACCGCCGGCATGGTCTTCGGGTCGTACCACAGGTGCGGGTTGGGGGTGCTGTCAGGCAGGCCCAACAGTTGCTGCACGTTGATCACCTTACGGCCCGGGTTGGGCGACGCCGAAGCCAGCTTCGTCATGAAGTCGTCATAGCCGACCCCGTTCTCGACCAGCAGTCTGGCCTGAGCGATCTTGCGGCCCACCGACGGCGTCGCCTCATAGGTATGGGGGTCGGTGTTGGGGTTCGAATCCACCGAGTACACGCTCACGTACGCGCCGCCGATCTGAGAGGCAACGTCCCCGTACTCGTTCTCCCCTGCCACCACCGCCACCGTCTTCCCGCCGCCGCTCGCTGCCGTCGATGCGGCACTCGGCTTCGACGAAGAGCTACACCCGGCGACGACCGCCACCGAGACGGCGGCCGCCCCAAATACTCTTACGAACCTGAACTTCACTGACCTCTCCTGTCCTCGTGCGTCGCTGGCACGTCACGCCGCTCGCTAATGAAATCTGTATCCGTATCCATTGCAGGTAGAAGGTACAACCATAACCGTACCGACTGCAAGTAGGATGGGGCCTGTGAGACACCCGTGGACGGTCAGCGTCCCGCCTCGATGAGCAACGCGAGCCCTGACCAGCGCAAACGAGGCAGTAGCCACGAACGCTCAACCCGGCAGAAGCGGGCCCTGACTGCAGCCCTCGACGCATCGGACCAGTTCCGCTCCGCCCAGGACTTCTTCACCGAACTACGGGCCCAAGGCGAGACCGTCGGCCTCACCACCATCTACAACCAACTGCGCAACCTCGCAGAGACCGGCGAGGTTGATTCGCTCCTAACCAGTAGTGGCGAGACTCTCTACCGCAGATGCAGCACCGATAACCACCATCACCACCTGGTCTGCCGCGATTGCGGCGCCACCGTCGAAGTGGAAGGACCCGAAGTCGAGCGCTGGGCCGATCGACTCGCCAACAAGCATGGCTTTGTCGAGATCACCCACACCGTCGAAATCCTTGGACTGTGCGCCTCCTGCGCCAGTCAATAGACGCCCCACAAGCTTCCTTCCCGACCGAGGGCCTCAACGGGTGCGGACACTGGTCGAGGGCACCGACGGTGCCCGCAGAAGGCCTGGAGGTTTCAGGTGTCTTCGCTGCCGTGATGGTCGGTTTCTGCTGGAATCAGTTCTCGTCGGGCGATGACGTGGACGTCGATGCCGACGGCCCCGGCTTCTCGTATTAAGCGTTTGACGATGGATCCTCCGCCAGTGAATTCTTGCCAGCGACTGCGCATGCTGGAGCCGATGACGATCTGGGTGATTTGGTGCTCCCGTGCAAAGTTGATGAGCGCTTTGGCTGGGTCGTCGCCGTGGATTTCGTGCCAGCGGGAACCGAGGTCGTGGGCGAGGGTTCGAAGTTCTTCTAGCTTGTCGTGGCCCCTGGGAGAAGCGGAGTCTCCGACGACGTGCACGACGTCGAGTTCGCCCTTCACCCGTGAGGTGATGCGGGCCGCGCGGCGTAACAGCACGTCGGTTCCTGGCGCTGCGGTCACCGCGACCAGGATCCTTTCGGTGGTTTCCCAGACGGTGTCTGCTTGGTGGCGGCGGAGGTGTTCGAGTAGTTCCTCTTCGGTTTCGTCGGCGAGGAAGCGGAGGGCGAGCTCTCGTAGCGCGATCAGGTTGTCTGTCTTGAAGAAGTGGGTGAGGGCTTGGGGGACCTTGTCTTTGGGGTAGATGTTGCCGTGCAGCATTCTTCGTCGCAGCTGCTCGGGAGACGAGTCGACCAGCTCGATTTGATTGGCCCTGCGGACGACCCAGTCCGGCACTCTTTCCCGCACCGAGGTCTTTGTCATCTGCTCGACGGGGTCGGCGATGCTTTCGAGGTGTTGGATGTTGACGGTGGTGATCACGTCGATTCCGGCCTCGAGGATTTCTAGGACGTCTTCCCAGCGTTTGGTGTGGCGGCCGGAGCCGGGCACGTTGGTGTGGGCCAGTTCGTCGATGAGTGCCACCTTGGGGTGCCGGGCGAGCACCGCGTCGAGGTCCATCTCTTCGAAGATGGTTCCTCGGTATTCGACCTTCTTTCGAGGGATGATCTCTAGGTCGGCTATGCATTCTTCGGTGAGCTTGCGGCCGTGGCATTCGACGAAACCGACTGCGACGTCGGTGCCCCGGTCGTGGCGGCGCCTGCCTTCGTTGAGCATGGCGTAGGTCTTGCCCACGCCCGCGGCGGCACCCAGGTAGATGCGGAAGTGTCCGGCGGCTTCGACGACGTCTGCGGTGTCGGAGTCCACGGCGAGCGCTGAACTGACTCCTCGGTCGACTCCAGCTGACGCCTCGGTGGGCTTCTCCTTGCTCATGATCGAACGTGAACCCTCGTCGAACGTTCAGCGATCATCAGAGGGCTCGATACGGTAAAGCGGGTTCCATACCACGAGCTTGCCCCGATCCATTCTGGAAGTACCCTCGACGGTTAAGCGAACCCCACATGAGAGCCCAGCCACTTTGGGGCGTCCGAGGAAGACCAGTTCCACCTGGCCGGTGCCGTCGTCGAGGGTGTACGAGCCGGATCGGCTGCCGCCGATGTCGACGACGCCTGCGCCGCTGATGGTGCCGGTGACCACGAGGCGCCCCCGGGGCTGGGCTTGGGAGATCTTCCTGGCCACCGATCTGCCGGCCCAGGTGCCTGCCTCGGTGAAGTCGAAGCTGCTCACCCAAGGTTGGCCAGTGCGGTGTTGAGCTCGAGCAGATTGACGTACGGTGCTCCGAGGAAGCCCCACTGGGCGCTGTGGGTTTCTTTGTTGATCAGCGCTTGTAGCTGCGATGCTGGGATCCCGGTGGCGTCGGACACCATTGCTATCTGGACCATGGCGTCTTGGGGTGTGATGTCGGGATCGAGACCGCTGCCCGAGGTGGTGACCAAATCCGGTGTCGGGTTATCGACACCCAGGCCTTTCCAGTAAGCGACTAGTTGCTCGGTATTGGTCAGCAGGGTCTGAGATCGGGGACCGAGGTTGGTTGCGCCCGACGAGCCGCTAACGCCGTTGGCGACGAGAGGGTTGTCCCCGCCGGAGCTGGGCGTGCAGTTCTTGGCGTTGGACGCGCACACGACGGCGGCGTAGGGGCCGGTGTTGTCGGGCCGGCCGTGAAACACGCAGCTTCCGTCTGGGTGTCCCGGGCATTTGGTGGCAGCCCAGTCCTGGCCGATCAGGGGCGACCCGTTGGCAGTGATAGAGCCGTTGGCCTGATGGTGAAACAGAAGCTGCGAGATCCCGACGCCGATGAACATGTATACGAAGCCGAAAACGGCGGTGATGACCACGACGGAGATGAGGGAACGGCGGATGTGGGCAACCATGTTTGGCTCTCTATCAGTAGGCGTGGAGCGCCACGAGGATGAGGTCGATGAGCTTGATGAAGATGAACGGGGCGATGATCCCGCCGATGCCGTAGATCCACACGTTGCGGCGAAGGATGGCGGCGGCGCCGACGGCCCGGAAGCGGACGCCTCGCAGGGCCAGGGGTATCAGGGCCACGATGACCAGGGCGTTGAAGATGACGGCTGAGAGGACTGCGCTGGTGGGGCTGTGCAGCTTCATGATGTTGAGGGTGCTCAGCTGGGGGTAGGTGGCGGCGAACAGGGCCGGGATGATGGCGAAGTACTTGGCTACGTCGTTGGCGATGGAGAAGGTGGTCAGCGCCCCCCGGGTGATGAGCAGCTGTTTGCCGATCTCGACCACGTCGATGAGCTTGGTGGGGTTGGAGTCGAGGTCGACCATGTTGCCGGCTTCTTTGGCTGCGGTGGTGCCGGTGTTCATGGCCACTCCGACGTCCGCTTGGGCCAGGGCGGGGGCGTCGTTGGTGCCGTCGCCGGTCATGGCCACGAGCTTTCCGCCTTCCTGCTCGGTCTTGATCAGGTCCATCTTGGCTTCGGGGGTGGCCTCGGCGAGGAAGTCGTCGACCCCGGCTTCTTGGGCGATGGCCGCCGCGGTGAGCGGGTTGTCGCCGGTGATCATGACGGTGCGGATTCCCATCTGGCGCATCTGGTCGAACTTTTCCCGGATGCCTTGCTTGACGACGTCTTTGAGTTCGATGACGCCGAGCACGGTGGGGCCGTCGGCGACTACGAGCGGGGTGGATCCGGATTTGGAGATCCGTTCAACGATGGGGTCTAGGTCGGCGGGGATGGAACCGCCGTGCTCGGTCACCCATCGTTTCACCGAGTCGGCCGCGCCCTTGCGGATCTTTTGGCCGTCCACGTCGAGGCCGGACATGCGGGTCTGGGCGGTGAAGGGAACGAACTGGTGGGGGGTGTCGAGAGCGCGCTCGCGGATGTCGAACTTTTCTTTGGCCAGCACTACGATCGAGCGCCCTTCGGGGGTGTCGTCGGCGAGGGAGGCTAGCTGGGCCGAGGATGCGAGGTCCCGCTCGTCGGTTCCGCCGACGGGCACGAAGGCCGAGGCCATGCGGTTGCCCAGGGTGATGGTTCCGGTCTTGTCCAGCAGGAGCGTCTGTACGTCGCCGGCGGCTTCGACGGCCCGGCCGCTCATCGCTAGCACGTTGCGCTGGACCAGGCGGTCCATGCCGGCGATGCCGATGGCGGAGAGCAGTGCTCCGATGGTGGTCGGGATCAGGCACACCAGCAGTGACACCAAGATGACGACGGAGACGGTGCCGGAGCCCGTGGCGCCAGAAACGAGGGCGGAGTAGTGGGCGAACGGGTCGAGGGTGACCACCACCGGGATGAAGACGATGGTCAAGACGGCCAGCAGGATGGTGAGGGCGATCTCGTTGGGTGTCTTCTGCCGGTTGGCTCCTTCCACTAGTCCGATCATCCGGTCGAGGAATGTTTGTCCTCGCTCGGCGGTGATGCGGACCACGATGCGGTCGGACAGCACTTTGGTGCCGCCGGTGACCGCCGAGCGGTCGCCCCCGGACTCTCGGATGACGGGGGCTGATTCCCCGGTGATGGCCGATTCGTCGACCGAGGCGATGCCCTCGATGATGTCTCCGTCGGAGGGGATGATGTCGCCGGCTTCGCAGACCACTGTGTCGCCTTTGGACAGCTCGGAGGCGGCGATGCGCTCTTCTGTTCCGTCTGTGCGAAGGCGTCGGGCCTCGGTCTCGGACCGCATCCGCCGCAGGGTGTCGGCCTGGGCCTTGCCCCGACCTTCGGCCATGGCTTCGGCGAAGTTCGCGAACATCACGGTCAGGAACAGCCACACGGTGATCGCCCAGGCGAAGAAACTGGGTTTGGCGATCGCTTCGATGAAGGTGATTACGGTCCCGACCAGAACCACGAACATGACCGGGTTCTTGATCTGGACTCGCGGGTTGAGCTTGACGATCGAGTCCCTTAATGAGTGGACCAGAATCTCCCGGTCGAACAGGCTTCGGGCCTCGGCCACGCCGTGAGGTGTGGGGGCGCCCGGGGCGGCGGCTGGGGGGGTTACGGTTGCAGTCATTACCAGAACTTTCCGTGGCTCAGTTGCTCGACGATCGGTCCCAGGGACACGGCGGGGAAGAAGGTGAGACCGCCGATGATGATGATGACGCCGATGACCAGGCCGATGAACATGCCGTTATCGGTACGGAAGGTGCCCAGCCCGGCGGGGACGATCTGCTTGCCAGCCAACGCGCCGGCCAGGGCCAGGGCCGGGATCATGATGGCGAACCGGCCTAAGAGCATGTCGACCGCCCCGATGGTGTTGTAGAAGGCGGTGTTGCCGGTGAGACCGGCGAAGGCCGATCCGTTGTTGTTGCCTTGTGAGGTCAGGGCGTAGAGGATCTCGGAGAACGCGTGTGGTCCCGAGTTGAGCGGACCGGCCCGCCCGGCGTGCAGCGATACCGCCACGGCCGTGAGGATCAGCACGACCAGAGGCATCACCAGGGCCGCCAGGCCGGCCAGCTTCACCTCCTTGGCCTGGATCTTCTTCCCCAGGTACTCGGGAGTTCGCCCGATCATCAGGCCGCCGATGAACACGGCGATGATGGCGTAGACCAAGATCGTGTACAGGCCGCTGCCTGTCCCGCCGGGCGTTACCTCGCCCAGCATCATCCCGGTCAGAAGGCCCATCCCGCCGACCGGAGTGTATGAGTCGCTGGCGCTGTCGATCGCACCGTCGGAGGTCTGGGTCATCGACACGTTGAACAGGGCGCTGGAAGTGTCGCCGAAGCGGACCTCCTTGCCCTCGGTGTTGCCGACCGTGCTGTGCACCCCGGCGGCGGCTACAGCCGGGTTGTTGGTGTGCTCGGCGTAGGACGTGAAGCCGACCCAGACCCCGAAGATGATGACCATGGCCGACAACAGGGCGGCGCCGTGGCGGATGCTTCCGACCATCTTGCCGAAGGTGTAGGTCAGGGCGAAGGGGATCGACAGGGTGAGCCAGATGTACAGGACGTTGGTGATGGCTGTCGGGTTCTGGAGCGGGTGGGCCAGGTCGACGTTGAAGAACCCGCCGCCGTTCGTTCCCAGCTGCATTATCGCTCCCATAAACCCAGCCGGACCCCGGGGGATGGTCTGGGTGACACCGTTGAGCGCATCATGGATCGTCGCTGTGCCGGCCAGGGTCATCACCGCCCCCTCACCGACCAGGATCAGGCCGGCGACGAAGGCGATCGGAAGCAGGATGTAGAGCATGCAGCGGGTGATGTCCACCCAGAAGTTGCCGATGGTGGGCGAGTTGCGCCGGGAGAAGCCTCGGACCAGGGCGATGGCCACCGCGATCCCCACTGCGGCGCTGACGAACTGCTGAACGGTGAGCACGCCGATCTGCGAGAAGTACGACATGGTCGTCTCGCCGCCGTAGTTCTGCCAGTTGGTATTAGTAACGAACGACGTCTGCGTGTTAAGGGCCAGGGCTGGCTTCACCGCGCCCATGTGCTGCGGGTTGAGCGGGAGAGACCCCTGGATTCGGAGCAGCAGGTATCCGACGCCGAGGAATATCGCGGAGAAGATGATCAGCGATCCGGCGTAGCGTTTCCAGCTCTGTTCTTGCTCGGGACTGGTGCCGATGAGCCGGTAGAAGGGCCGCTCCGCCCAGGCCAGGTAACGCACCCGGCCCTCGAACACGTTGGCCATGTAGGAACCGAGATAGCGCCAGGTGATGCCCAGCGCCACCACCAGCACCAGGATCGTCAAGAAGAGACCCATGGCCTAGAACCACTCGGGCTTGAACATGGCGAAGCCCAAGTAAATGAACATCACGATCGACACGACCAGCAGAGTCGCCTGGGTAGCGGTCATACCCGATCCAATGCCCACACCAGGCCGAGCATCGCCAACGCGAAGCCGATGATGAACAGCACAACCAGAAAGTCAGCCATAGGGTCAGCATGGCTGAGCCGATCTCAAAAAAATCTCAATAAGCACCACCCCGGCCTTCATAATTTCTCAACGAGCCCCAAGCGGGCGGGCGCAGGGTCAGAATGTGCTCATGCGCCGCTCACATTGGGGATCCGCGGTCGGGGTGGGTCTCGCTCTGCTTCTGGGCGCGGCCATGCTGCCGCTGCGTTCGCATCTCAGCATCGCCACCGCCGGTTTGGTGCTGGTGGTCCCAGTCGCCGCCGGGGTAGCCACGGGCGGATACACGGCCGGGCTGGTCAGCGTGCTGGCAGGCTTCCTCATCTACGACTTCGCGTTCATCCCGCCCTACTGGACCCTCACCGTGGGCGCCGTACAAAACTGGGCGGCGCTGGGCGTCTACGTCGTCGTTATGGTCCTCGTCGCTCGGCTGGTGTCGCGACTGGAGCAGGCCAACGCCATGTCCCGGTCCCGCGAGAGCAATGCCCGGCGGCTGTTCGAAATATCCCAACTGCTCCTTTCCGACAAGCCGGTGACCGAGCTAGTCCAGACCATCGTTGACGCCGTGCGGTCTTCGTTCGGCTTCGCAGGTGCAGCCCTGCTGCTGTCATTCGAAGGCCGCCTCGAGGTCGCCGCGGCCTCAGGAGAAAACGTCGACGACGCCCTTCACCAGGTCATGCCCGAATCGCACGTCCCGGTGCCGCTCAGCACCGAACGATCCAACGGCAACATCCAGACACTGGCCCTGGCGACCTCGGGACGACCGGTCGGCCTGTTGGTCCTGGCCGGGACACCAACGACCCCGGCCCTCAGGGAAGTGCTGCCCGCCCTCGCCAACCAACTGGCGATAGCCCTCGAACGGGCCCAGCTGCACGAACGAGCACACCAAGCGGAACTCCTCCAGGAGGTCGACCGTCTCCGCCACGCTCTGGTCGGAGCGGTCTCCCACGACCTGCGAACCCCTCTCGCCACCATCAAAGTGGCCTCCTCCACCTTGCTCGATCCCGCCTCCAGGCTCTCCGAAGACGACACCAACGAGCTATACGGCCTCATCGACACCCAGACCGATCGGCTCAGCCGGATCGTCAACGATGTGCTGGACATGACCCGCATCCAAGCCGGCGCGCTACAAGCCCGACGCCAACCCCGCTCCACTCTCGACCTGGTGGCGGCCGCCGTCTCAGCCTTGACCCCCGCGCTCGAAGATCGAGTCGTCGACGTCATCGTGCCGGCCTGGCTGCCACTGGTAAACGTCGACAACCTTCTCGTAGAACAGGTCCTGACCAACCTGCTCGACAATGCCGA
>JAFAWZ010000041.1 GCA_019241495.1 Acidimicrobiales bacterium
TACGATCATGAGGGTGGGCCTCCTTCCTGAGCTCGTCTATAACAACCGGTCCCCAACAGGACCCTGAGCGGGCCGTCAGGTCCCAGCTCGATTGGAGCACAACTCCGAGTGAGCAAGGAGGGAGGCCCGCCCCATAGCATCAGGTCACAGTGGCATAAAGCAACCGATCAGTCATCTGGACAGAGAATAGGTCGAGGGAGGCGGCGTGGGCTCACTATGTCGCCGTCTCTGTACAACGGCTGCTGCGGCTTTGAAGGGTCGTTGGTCGTCTCCTCGGGAACGACTTGGTATCCGGCTGGCGGAGGTAGCGGGCAGTTCCGCCCGCCGGCCTTTTACAGAGCTTCGGCCGACCGGTTCAGGCCCGGGGCTGGGTCGTCACCGCGACAGGAGGGGCACTGATTCGGTTTTCGGCCGCGAGTCCTTTGCCGGTCCAACGCGGCGCCGCAGGTAACGCAGCTGAGCGTCTCAATCACCGGGCCAGCAGGTGTCCGCGGCTGGAGCGGCTTCGGCGTATTGGGCTCGGGGTTGAGGGCGCGTCGGTACTTGTCTGCTCGGTTCGAGAGTTCCTCGATCCAGTCAGTGTCCAGGCATTGATCGCTGTATGGCCATACCGCGCTCGGGCCACCCACAGCGCCTGCTCGTAGTCGTGGGCGAGCTGGTGACGGATGGCCGCCTGCTTATAGAGCTCCAGCAGGGGTAGGCCGCCGAGGTCCGCCACCAGAGCCGAGCGGATGGAGTCCATTTCGGCGTCGTGGTCTCGGCATACGGCGTCGTAGTCCTCCAGGGCGGACGAGAAGGCTGCGCGGGAGTGGTACAGATGGTGCTCTAGCTGCGCATACATATAGTGCCGCTCGCGGGCGTTGGTCTCGTTGGCGAGGAGCCTCCTGAGCTGCGGGATGGCCCGTACGTCGTCGTCGGGAACGCTGTTCACCCACCCGAGCCCGCCCGCGTCGACTTCGGAGTGGGCGCCGGTACGGACATGGATTGGCTCGGCCGCAGAGTGAGGTGCGCCAACGACGAAGTCGGTGGGGTCGTGCTGCAGGAACACGCCGAGCCGCCCGATGCCATCGTCGCGAGGTCCGCCGCCGACTATATGACCGTTGACGGCGACAAGGCGGCCGTGTTTCCGCATCAATGTCTCTAGGCCAGGCCGGTAGGCAGCGGCGGTCGCCCTGGGCAGATAGCCGACCATCAAGCCGGAGATATGGACCGCGATCGCGTTCGGGTCGTGCGGGTTGTCCTCGGGGATCAGCATCGCGATGCAAGCCTCCCGGACGTACTCGGTCCTGAAGCCGCCGACAAGCCGCCACAGATTGTCCTGCCGGTAGGACTCGCCAACGACCTCCAGGGGCGTCGATCCCTCACAGAGTGTGACCGTCAATTCCTTGGCAGGCTCCGGATGTGCGCTGACCCCGGTCCTCCTGTTGCGCCGGAACAAGCTCATTCCGCCCCTCTCTCTTCCTACCCGGCGCCACGCTATACCGGGGATACCGTCTAGCTCGGCGGAGGATGGGTAGCAGGGCCGGGTCGTTGGAACCGGAAGCACTTCGACAGTTCGGAAGGCGCTCAAGGCTCAGCAGAAGCCGGAAGTCGGGGGCCTATCCTTCGAGCTGCAGCCGGGCGTAGGTCAGAAAGGAGGCAAACGGAGTGGCGTTAGCGGTTCGGGTCCGACATGGCGGCCGGCAGGCCGGCGAAGCGGCCGCCGGCACTGTCTCGAAGGTGGAGGCCGAACCTCTCCAGGCTTCGCGACGCAACCTCGGGCGCCCCCAGTGAAGTGGTCGGGGTCCGACTGGAGTGTTTCAGTCGGAGACAGCGACCTGACCCTGACACACCCGCAAGGGAACTTCACTTTGACCGCTACGGATGCTGAGGCCCTAGAGCTCAGAAATGGCTGGTTCCGCCGGACGTTGCGCCGCTCTGGCCAGCCCGAGCTGCGACTTCGGGGGTTGTCTCGGTCAGAAGCACGAGATCTCAAAGTGGCTGTCCGGCACCTGGCTCTCATGCCGTCAGTAGCGGCCGCAGTAGGCTGGCATTCGACCGCCGGTCGGCTACTGGAAAGCACCCGTGCTGACCAGCGGTGGGTGCCCACCGAGGCCCTCGACTCGCTGCTCGCCTCTCGGCCTCAGCAGGGTTTGCTCGACCGGGTCCGGGCGGCTGGGACCGAACTGTTGTTGACACCGCTCCAGCTCGAAGCGGTCGTCTTCCTGGACGCGGACCTAGCCCGGCTGGCCGCTGAGACGAATGAGGCGGTGACGGCCGCGGAGCTGTCAACCCGCCGGCGGTTCTTCGCAACCATCGAGAAGAGCCCCCTCAGCGAAGAGCAGGCCCGGGCGGTGGTGTGCTTCGACAACCGGGTCCACGTTCTCGCCGCGGCGGGCTCCGGCAAGACGTCGGTGATGGTCGCCCGGGCTGCCTACGCGGTGTCCCGTAGGTACGTCCGTCCCGAGAAGATCCTGCTGCTGGCGTTCAATAAGGCTGCAGCCGTCGAGCTGCAGGAGCGGGTCGATGCCCGTTTCGCCGCCGCCGGCATCGACTCGTCGGGGGTGCGGGCCTCGACGTTCCACTCCTTCGGCCTGGATGTCATAGGTCAGGCCACCGGGACGAAGCCTCGCCTGGCGTCCTGGCTTGACCGGGGTGACGGCCTGGACATGGTCGAGCGCATCGTCGATGAGCTGCGCGACCGAAACGAGCAGTTCCGCTACGGGTGGGACCTGTACCGGCTCCTCTACTCCCGGGCGCCGATCAACATCGACGAGCACGAACCTGACGGCTGGGACGCCGACAGCAAGGAGAACGGCTATCGCACCGCCGGCGGGGACGTTGTCCGCTCCCACGGTGAGCGGCTCGTCGCCGACTTCCTGTACTACAACGGCGTCCGCTACGTCTACGAGCGGCCGTACCCGCACCGGACCGGTGACGCCACCCACGGCCAATACCGGCCCGACTTCTACTACCCCGACATCGACCTATGGCACGAGCACTGGGCTTTGGGGCGGGATGGCAAACCGCCCGCCGCGTTTACCGGCTACGAGCAGGGGATGGCCTGGAAACGGGCCACCCATGCCCGCTACGGCACGACGCTCATCGAAACCACCTTCGCCGGGGTGCTTTGGGGCGATGACCTGATCCGGCTGGCTGAGAACCTGACCAGCCGCGGCCTCAGCCTGGACTGGAACCCCGACCGTCGCCCGAAGGACGAGTGGGCCAAACCGGTCAAACATGAGGAGATGTACCGCCTCGTGCGTACGTTCATGAGCCATGTCAAGTCGAACTCGTGGACCCGGGAGATCCTCGAGAACCGCCTGCAAGGCGACCTCCAGCACCTGGCTGGCTCCAAGACTCGCATGTTCCTCGATCTGTACTGGGCCGTCGCCGCCGAATGGGAGCGCCGCCTCGCCGCCGAGGGAGCGGTTGACTTCGAGGACATGCTCGTCGCCGCCGCCGACCAGCTAGAGACCGGCCGGGCCGACCTCGGCTACGAGCTGATCATGGTCGACGAGTTCCAAGACGCCAGCCGTGCCCGCGCACGGCTCGTGCGGGGACTGGTCTCCAAACCCGGCCGGTACCTGCTCGCCGTCGGCGACGACTGGCAGTCGATCAACCGCTTCGCTGGAGCGGACCTGTCGGTGATGACCGACTTCGCCGCCTGGTTCGGCCGGGGCCCGCGCCTGGCGCTCACCACGACGTTCCGCTGTCCGCAGACCATCTGCGACACCGCCAGCGCCTTCATCTCCAAGAACCCCCGCCAGTTCACTAAGCCGATGCGCTCCGCCCAGGCAGGCCCAGGCGCACCGGTCGACATCCTCCGCTCACCCGACACTGCGGCCGCCCTGGCCGGCTACCTCAAGGGACTGTCGGAAGGTGTCGCCGACGGTACCGTCCCCCGTGGCCGGGACGGTACCGTCACCGTCCACGTTCTCGGTCGCTACCGCCACGAGGCCAGCGTCATGCCCCGCCTACGGCCCCACAACCTCGACGTCACCTTTCACACCGTCCACTCAGCCAAAGGCCTCGAAGCCGACTACATCGTGGTGCCGGGGATGACCACCGGTACCTACGGCTTTCCCAGCACCATCACCGACGACCCGGTCCTTCACCTGGCGATGCCGGCGCCTGACACCTACGACCATGCCGAGGAGCGGCGCCTGTTCTACGTGGCCCTCACCCGGGCCCGCTGCGCCGTCACCCTTATTACCGACCCGCAGCGCATGTCGCCATTCGTCGTCGAACTCCTCGCCAGCGGGAACGTGACGGTGGACGGCCGACCGGTAAAGACTGCGGACGGTCAGGGACGAAGGCCCTCTGACGGCAGAGCTGCCACGGCGGTTCAGATCTGCCCCAGGTGCGAGAAGGGGACTCTGGTCGAGCGCCACGGACGCTATGGTCCGTTCTTCGGCTGCTCTGCCTTCCCGGCCTGCACCTACACCCGGTCCCTCTCCGCTCGGTCCGGCACAGGACCCGGGCCGGCCGCCCCGGGCCTCCGGCCGAACCGCCATCGAACTGGCACCGGAGGACCGAGGCGCCGGTTGCGTTGAGCCTGACAGCCGCTGCAGCGCGCCCGGAGGAAGTGTGCTTGGCCGATTACCGGGCCACGTTGAATATGGTCGGTTTCACCACCAGGGGCAGGCCTTCGGGGCCCTTCACGTGAGTGTCGATCCACTGCTGGCGATGCAGGCCGCATCCGGGCAGGTACTGGTTGCGCCAGTGGCCGTTCACCAGCCACCGGTGCGTCCAGTCCACCGCCCGTTCTACCGGCCCGGCGGAGGCGGAATGCTCCTGGCGGCGCAACTGGACGACCCTGACCGCCCCGGCGGTGACCATTCCCGCCCGCTGTGCTCGGCGGAGGGTCTGACGGTCGGGCCGGGCGGTCTCGGTAGCGGCGAGTCGCTGGGCGGAGATGGCCCACAGGGCTTTGAGGAACTGTGCCAGCTGGGGCACGGCCGAGTCGTCGCCGCCGGGGAAACCGCCGAAGCTGGGGTCGCCGAAACGCCAGGTCCATTCGGTGCCGACCAGCAGCCGGGGCAACATGGCCGCGTCGGTCGGATTGAGCGTCTCTTCCCCTTCGGCGTAGTCGTCCCGGCGGCGGTAGCAGACCACGGTCACCTCGTCGCTGGCGACCGTCCAGTGCAGGGCCCGCTGCGGGATGGCCTTGCCGCTGTCGGAGATGAGGGAGAACGGCTTCTCCAGATAAACGAACCCATTGGGACAGGGAACGTCGGAGCGCTCCACGGTCTCGACCGGCATGGATGGGGCGGCGTGCTCGACCAGGGTGACCATGTCGGTGGTAACCGCGAAAGTGGTCGCCTCCTTGACGGCGGCGGTCTGCTCGGCGACGACTAGGGCGGAGTCCCTGTCCCGGTCGAACGGGCCGAGAACCCGATCGGCCACGGCGACCACTTGGTCTTGGAACTGGGCGAGCGCGGCGTCGAACTCCTCCTCGGTCTGGGGGACCTGGCTCTCGTCTACTTCGACGTCGCCGCCGAAGGGTCCGGCCGCCCGGGCGTCCGCGATATAGCGACTGAACCGGTAGGTGCGTCGGCCGGAAGCCAGGATCTGTCCGCCGAGGACCAGGGCTAGGGGCGACTCCCAGAAGCGCAGCAGCTCGGCATGCTCGTCGAGTGCGGTGGCCCATGCACTGCGTTCGGAGCGACGGGCGGATGAGTAGGTTTGGCCGGTGGCCTGGGCGAGTGCCCGGGCGGCCTTCTTGGCGGAACGGTTGGCGGTCATAGCGTCTCCTCGCTGGCCAGATCCCACGCCTCCGACCGCGGGCTGAACGGCCATGACGGTTGTGATTGTGCCGCGAGTCCCAGACCCTTTGCTCTTCAACGCTTCCCGGGGGCGTGGGCCCCGCAAGCTCTGAACCGGCGTGCGATGTCGCCGCCCCAGATCGTAGACGATGGGTGTGACTGGTGACCGCAATGATGGGCTGCCTCGCCGCCGGCGTTCGCTCCCATCGGGGATCGCGGCCGATTCGTCTCACCCCGCTCGGCCAGGCCAAGCGCGACGGCCGATTCGGCCCGCCTTGTCTTCGGTCCCTTAGCTCAGTTTCGCCACGGACTAAGGCCTGGTCGCCACGGGGGCGTCAACCGAGACCGTCGTGCTGAAGCGGCACAGCGGGACCGAACCGCCGTTCGCGTTGACCGGGCCCGGGATCGTTCCCGGACCCGGGTGCAGAGGCTGTCAGCCTGCTTCGTCGTCGTCTTGGATGTCAGCGAGGAGCTCGGCGATGAGCTGGTCCACACCGGCGACCAACTCGGCGATAGATCCTTTTCGCTTCCCTAACATCGCAGATCGCGATGCCTTCGCCGCCACCGAAGACGCTATGCATCTTGATGTCCTCGGGCTGAGCACCTGCAGCCTGCAGCCTCTCGTCGACGCTGCGGAACAGCTCGTCGGTCATGCCAGCGGGACGAATGTAGGCCCCGATCATCGCTGTGCGCTTTCGCTCGAACCGGACAGTCGTAGGTGACCTCAGTCGGCCTCGACGTCTGGCGCAATCCACATGGGGAAAAGTTCCCGAGCGCGCACCGTGGGTACCTCGTTCGCCGCCGTCACGTTGAACTTGATGCGCAGGAGATCGGCCATGTTCTCGTACGAGCCATCGAATAGTTCCTCGATGGCGCAGTTGGGAAGTTGCGGCCCGGCCGGATTGGCCCGGAAGCCGCGGAAGCTGTCGCCGCCGCATGGCACGCCGTCCTTGAGATGACGACCATGCCCGAAGGCGTCGTTGGGAACATCGGCCCGGACGACTAACCAGCGGCCCTCCCGCCGGTCCGGGCTCAGCGCCAAGGCGATCTCCGGACGCCTCGGCAGAGACACTCGTCCTTCGTAGATGCGTATGCAGAACAGCCGGTCGAGGTAGTCGGTGGTGTCAGCTTCCGGCTCGTTGGCGCTCACCCAGTCCAGGGCGGCCTCGGGCGATCCGGGTCCCCACAGGAGTGCGGTGGGGAAGGTGGTGCGCTCGTACTGTCCGTTGAACTCCCGGAGCGACGCGTCATCGAACACTCCGAGTACGACGACGCAGGTCCAGTTCCGCTCTTCCGGCGGCCTGGACCTGTGTACAAACGCCTCGAGCTGGTAGTCCCGAAGGGTGGTGCCGATGGTGCCGGCCGGCGCGTCGGTCCAGGCGACTACGAGTACCTGGCGTTCCAGCGGTGCCGGGTAGAGACGGCCGCCTGGCGTCCGGTGACCCCACAGTCGGTTGATGATCTCGGCCAGGTCGCGAATGGTCCGGGCGGAGTCCGGTGGACCACCGAGGTGGTAGTCGGGGTGAGCGACGGCGTTACGCAACTCCACGTAGATGGGGTCGA
>JAFAWZ010000043.1 GCA_019241495.1 Acidimicrobiales bacterium
CTAGCTCCGCTTGAGATTTGGGTTCCGAAGGGTTGAGGCAAGTTTTTGGGTCATGCCACGAGTCGGCTGGTGCGTAGGAGCCTTTGGAGTTCGGTCTCGTAGGCGCGCCAGGCGCTGGTGAGCGGGCGAGGCGCGGCAGGCGGCCGGGGTCGTCCCAGGGCGGCTAGTTCGGTGAGGGTTGGGGTGACGATGCGGGCGGCGAGTTGGGTGAAGAACGCGGCGATGCGCAGCCCGTGGGCGGTCACGCGGTAGGTGTTGGTCCCGGGAACTCGGGTGATGAAGCCCTTCAGTCTGAGTCGGCGGAGGTCGTAAGTGGCCTGGGCGGGGGTGTAGTCGGGTTTCCACAAGACGGCCATCTGGGTGCGAAGGCCTTTGTTGGTGAGCCCGCCGATCACGTGGGCGAAAGAGGCGATGGAGGCGAGCAGGGCCATGGTGCGGGGCTCTCCGCATCTCAGGCCCGGAGCGCGTTGGCCGTCATGGAGGCTGGGCAGCACCACCGATTCCAAGGTGGCGGGATCGGGCAGGCCGGGCTGGTCGTCGCCGATGGCGGCCAGGAACCGGGCGTTGGTCTCAGTCCCGACCCGGCGCAGGGCCCGCCAGTTCTCGGCGGTGAGGGTTTTGTGCAGCGCGAAGTCGACCGGGTTGTTCACCGTGGTCTCGACCCGCAACGCCCGGCCTTCTTTGAGGTAGGCCTTGGCTTTGGAGGACTTGTAATGGATCTGCAACTGGGGGGCGACGTCGCGGGTGATGATCTCGGTGGCGAAGCGGCCCGGTGTCGTCCGTGGGCCCCGGTTGATGATCCTGCGGTCCACGACCAGGGCCACTTGTTCGGGACGGCCCAGATCGAGGTGTCCGGAGATGGCTGCTTCGAACCAGGCCCGGGCCTGTCGGGGCTGGTCGAACACGGCGGTGTCGGAGATCTCCAGCTGGGCGACCGAGAACGCCCAATCGAAGCCGGCTCGGCGATCGGCACAGGTCGATCACGTGGCCGGCGCCGAGCCGGGCGCAGATGCGATGCGCGGCGTCGGGATCATCCACGGCGAGCAGGCCGTTGTCCAACGCCTTGAACTCGATGCCGGCCCGGGCCAGCTGGCACTTGGCCCATTCGTGTCCGTTGCAGCAGCACCACAGCGGATAGGGGGCGTAGGAGCACAACTTGACGAACGCCGGTCCCCACTGGGGGTCGGCGAAGTAGAAATACCACTGGTCGGGCACCGCCGACTGGCGACTCCAACTGATATGGGGATGACCCGGTCGGTGCTGGCCGTGGGACGGATCGATATAGCCCCGCCAAGCCGAGATCCGCTCCTGGGCCTTGCCCACCAGGACCAGCCCGAACGCCCCCTCCCGGGCTGCCGCGTCCTGGTAGGGGCGGGCGATGTCCTCCTTGCCGTCGCCCCGGCGGAAACGAACCACCTCGACCCCGCTCGATGCGATCAGACGGTCCAGATCGCCGATCAGCCGGTCATGGATGCGGACCAGTGCCGCCGGCGAAGGGATGGTGTTGCCCTGGCTGACCAGGAACTTCACCACTCCCCCCTCATATTGCAGTCCCGGGATGTAACCCCGGATAGCCACTCGGTCCACCGACTGGCAACGGAAGCTCACATGATCAGCCAGTAGCCTGGTCACGGTTCCCATAGCGCCCTCCTCTCCTCGACCGTTGGCCCGGTCGAAGACGTATCTGTTTGTCGGAGGGGGACGCTATTGGGAACCAACGACCGCGGCACAGGGCCGGCTTCGCCGGCCCGGCACCGGCCAGCAGCCACCACGGCCGGCCAACGCGAGAGACCTCAGACCCCGGCCGCCACCGCCCACACCGACCGCGGCGCTTCAGCAGGTCTGAGGTCGCTCGCTACATCTAGAGAAGGAAGAACCGATGATCGAGGCACAGCACCTCACCAAGCACTTCGGCAGGGCCGTCGCCGTCGACCACCCAGTACCCCCTCGGAGACCACGGAGATTCACCTGGGTACGGACCGCTGGACTGCTGGTGACCATCGTCCTGTTGACGGGCCTTGCCTACCTGCGAGTCTCTTCCAGCCCGGAAACGTTCTCGGTCCCGCAAGGTGCGCACGCCGGTGAGCTAACCATGAACCCGTGCACCTATGCCACCGAGAACGGCAGCTACCGCGCCGAATGCGGAACGCTCGTCGTGGCCGAGAACCGGGCAGACGCCCGGTCCCGGCTGATCGCGCTGCCGGTGACCCGGATCCTGGCTCGCTCATCCCATCCGCTGGCGCCGATCTTTCACCTCAACGGCGGCCCGGGCATAACCAACATGACGTTCCCCCAAGCGAACCGCTTGGCCGCCCAGCACGATGTCGTCATGGTCGGCTACCGCGGCGTCGACGGCTCTTCGGTGCTGAACTGTCCCGAGGTGACAGTGGCGTTGAATAGCTCCCCCGACTTCCTCGCCAAAGCATCGCTCAGCGCGTACTCCCAGGCCTTCGCGTCGTGCGCGAAGCGGCTTGAGCGATCCGGCGTAGACCTCGCCGGCTACACGCTGGAGGAGCAGGGCGCCGACATCGAGGCCGCTCGCGTCGCGCTCGGCTACCAGCGCGTCGACCTGCTCAGCGAGAGCGCCGGGACCCGCCTCGCGATGATCTACTCGTGGATGCACCCGAACAGCGTGGACAGCTCGGTGATGATCGGGGTCAACCCGCCCGGGAACTTCGTGTACAGCGGAGCCGAAATCGATCAGGGGATCGAGCGTTACTCGGCGCTGTGCGCGCAGCAGCCTGCCTGCCGGGCCCGCACCGGCAACCTCGCCGACAGCATGCAGAACACGTCGGCACACATGCCAAGCAAGTGGTACTTCCTGCCGATCAAGCCGGGCAACGTGCTGGTCGGGACGTTCCTCGGGCTGACAGAGGCGACCTCGGAGGCTTCGCCACTGTCTGGGCCGATGACCCTCGACTCGTGGATCTCCGCTGCGCAAGGCGACCCCAGCGGCTTTTGGCTGCTATCGAATATGGCCGGTCTCATCCTCCCCACTTCGTTCGTCTGGGGCGAGTTTGCAAGCATCGGGGTGGCTGACGCGCAGCCCGCCGACCGCTATTTCAGTTCCAGCGCGGACCAGGGCTCCATCATCGGCAATCCCCTCGCAGAGTTCTTGTGGGGGGCAGGAGGCCTTGTGCACGCCTGGCCGGCCAACCCGAGCGAGAACCAGTACACCAGCGTGCAGAACTCGAACGTCCCCACGCTGCTCATCGGCGGGACGCTCGACTTCGAAACGCCGGCCCAGAACGCCACGAAAGAGCTGCTGCCGCACCTCCCAACGGGCATCAGGTCATCCTGTCCGGGCTCGGGCACGTAGACGACTTCTGGCCCTACGAGCCGAGCGCCAGCACACAGCTGCTGACCACGTTCTACGACACCGGCCGGATCGACACGTCTCTCTACACCCCGAACAAGGTGAGCTTCACCCCACCGACCACGCAGGCATCGATAGCCAAAGACATTCTTCGGGTAGTGATGGGCGTCATCGTCCTGGCTGCCCTGTCGCTGCTCTGGGTAGCGCTCCGGGTACGCAAGCACGGTTCCGCAGGGCGCAAGACCAGCGTCGTGGCCCGCACCATCGTCCCGGTCGTGCTCGGGCTCGGGGGCTTCTTCGGAGCAGCCCTAGTCGTCCTGACGCTCTGGTCCGCGCTGTCCCTGGCCAGTGAACTGCTCCGGATTCTCGCCCCCAGCGGGCTGATCGTGCTGGGCCTCTACCTGGCCTGGACTCACCGCGCCTGGGACCGTGCCACCAAATCACTCGGTCTCCTGGCCGCAACCGCCGGCGCCCTGCTCGGAGGGTGGCTCGGGTTCACTGCGACATCCGGGCTGTTCGCGCTCGTCACCACCACAATCGGAGCTGCCGCAGCAGGCAACCTCGCCCTGATCGCCGTCAGCCTCTTCCGCGAACGGTCCGCGCGCGCAGCCATGGCAACGCTCACGGTCAACAACGCGACCGCGACCGACAGCGACGACGTGGCGCCCGCCCTGGCCACGTCGGTGTAGCAGACCCTGGAAAAAGAAGGTGCCGTTCCCGCAAGCTGAACGGCCCATCAACTACCGCCCGTACCGGCCGCGCGAGGCAGCGCGGCCGGTACTTGCAACTTGACCGCCCACCGGAGCGGTTCAGTTGGGCGAACGAGGCGAAGTTGAAACCGCCCACGTTGTCGCGGAGAGCGTCGGATCTCTCGATTGCGATTCCAAGTCGGTGCGCAAAGCGCTGTCGGTCGGCTCGCTCGAACCGATGACAAAGGTTTGTCACATCTCCAATCCGGGCCTCCGCCACGCACATCGACCCCGGCGGGTTAGTCAACCGTCGCATACCGGGCGGCGAATGTCCCGCCACATAACACCGCTCTCGACCGATGCGCCAACAGGGCCGCAACCCGATGATGAGAGTCCACACCCCACCCATCTAGAGAAGGAAGAACCGATGATCGAGGCACAGCACCTCACCAAGCACTTCGGCAGGGCCGTCGCCGTCGACGACGTCTCCTTCGCCGTCCAGCCCGGTCGGGTGACCGGCTTCCTCGGCCCCAACGGCGCCGGCAAGTCGACCACCATGCGCATGATCTTGGGCCTTGACGCTCCGAGCTGCGGCTCGGTCACAGTCACCGGCAAGCCCTATCGCCAGCTGACCGACCCTCTCCGATCGGTAGGCGCGCTCCTGGACGCCAAGGCCATCGTCGGCGGCCGGACCGCTTCCAACCATCTCAAGTGGCTCGCCGACAGCAACGGCATCGACCGCCGCCGGGTGTCAGATCTGCTCGACATGGTCGGACTCAGCGATGTCGCCGGGAAGCGGATCGGCACCTTCTCCCTTGGCATGAACCAGCGGCTCGGCATCGCTGCCGCCCTCATCGGCGACCCCGAGACGGTGATGTTCGACGAACCGATTAACGGTCTCGACCCCGACGGCATCCTGTGGATCCGCAACCTCATGAAGTCCTTGGCCGCCGAAGGCCGCACAGTGTTCCTCTCCAGCCATCTGATGAGCGAGATGGCCCAGACCGCCGACCACCTGCTCGTCATCGGCAGAGGCCGCATCATCGCCGACTCCAGCACCGAGGAGTTCATCAACGGCAACGCCGCTCCGACGGTACGGGTTCGTGCCCTGGAGCAGACCGATCTCGCCGAGGCTCTGACCCGGCGCGGCGCCATGATCGAATCCAGTCCTGACGGGGCCATGATCGTGACCAGCTCGACTCCACTGCCATTGGCGGGGTCGCCGCCACCCACGGCATCACCCTGGTCCAGCTGGCCGCCCGAGGCGTCCCTAGAGGAGGCCTTCTTCGAACTGACCCGCAACGAAACCGACTACCACAGCGGCCAGCCGCCGGCGCAACGCAAGGAGCCTGACATGACCGCAACCGCCTACACCATCTACCCCGCACCCACCGCGCTGACGACGACGATCAGCAGGACCCTCAAAGCCGAGTGGACCAAATTCCACACACTGCCTTCCACGTGGCGCATGACCGTCATGGCCATCGTCACCTCCATAGGTCTCGGTGCCATCTTGTGCGCCTCCCAGGCCAGTCAGTGGGCCACCATGAGCCCTTCCCAACGCCGGTCATTCGACCCAACCGCCTGCTCGCTAGGGGGTGTCTTCCTCGTCGGCGTCGCGCTGCTCGCCTCGCTCGCCGTGCGATCCGTGACAGCCGAATACGCCACCGGAATGATCCGGACCACCTTCACCGCAACCCCCACCCGACGCCTCGTGCTAGCGGCCAAAGCTGCGGTCAGCGCAGCATTCGTGTTCCCAGTGGTACTGCTATGCAATCTCATCAGTTTCGCAGCCGGTCAGCGGATCTTCGCCGCCAAGCACCTCCAAGTGTCCTTTGGGCATCCGGGCGTACTGCAGGCCATCATCTTCGGTGCCGTTGCAGTAAGCCTCGTCGCAATCCTCGGCGTAGGCCTCGGCGGCGTCATCCGACACACCGCAGGAGCGACCACCGCCCTGATAATGGTCATCGTCGGAGGGGTCACACTCGGCCAGTTCCTTCCAGCCGGCTTACGTCAGTACCTGCCCGGAACCGCACTCGAGGCCGCTGTGACGGTCAACCGCTCCTCCGGACTCCTAAAGCCTGGCACTGCCATCGTCGTCCTCGGCATCTACGCCGCCCTCGCCCTTGCAGCGGCATCTATGCGAGTAGCCCATCGCGACGCGTAACCCAGCGCTCGGCTCCCCCAGAGCCGGTACACGCTGAAAGCCCGCCCACCACGACAACGTGGTCCAGGTGGTCGGGCTTTCCCATTTCTGGTTGCGATACGGAATACTCCGGACTGACTCCTGGGTGACCGGCGCGCCGCCCGGCAGGCGACGGTTCACGCTGCCTGGGTAGCCATCCACGCTCGCAGGCTGTCGGCGGTGAGCGCCGCCCTTTGGCGGCCGGTGACCTGTTCGAGAACGCCGGCTCGGACAAGGTCCATCAGCTCCCGGGTCGAGTGTCCGGTGAAGCGGGCAACCTCGGCCACGGGGACCGCCTCTACCGGGTCTCGCCGGGTCTTTTTAGCCTGGCGGGACACCCATATTGCCTGGACCGACCGGCGGGTGACGAAGCGGGCGGCGCTGGTATCGGTCTCGGGGTCGACCTCGAGTTTCCCGGTACGCGAGAGCAGGGCCACGGTGGATGCCGCCATCCGCAGCTGCCGGGCGGCGGCGGCCAGTTTCATGGACCGGACGTGGAGGGCTCGGATGCGTTCGGTCTCGACCCGAAGGGCGTCCACCGCCTCCTGGGTCAGCTGGTACTCGCCAGTGCTCGGGTGCTGCTCGAGTCCGAGGTCCAGCTGGCGGAGCAGGTGGTAGGCCTCGTGGTAACGCAGCCCGAGCGACTCGGCGACGTCGGGCAGGACCCGCCGGCCGGCCAGCCGGTGGCGATGCTCCCCGGCGTCCGAGAGGCGGACCCACCGCCGGGGCACGCCGGTGTCGTCGGCGGCGACGACGGTGGGGAGGGTGCCGTCGGCCATCCAACGTCGGGCAGTGTTCTCATGAACGCCGAGTTCTTCGGCGACGCGGTTGGTGTCGCAGAGCGGGGCGGCGGGATCGCCGGGCTCGACCTGCCAGCCTGCCGCGGCCAGGGTCGCGTCGACGTGGTCGACCGTGGCCCGCAACGGGTTGTACGGGCCCCAGCGGATCTTGCGGGTTGTAGGGACCTGCAGGCTGCCGATTGTGTTTCCGATGTTGGCGTCGAGGATTTGGGCAACCTGGCGCAGGGGGGCGACGTCGGGATGGTCGAGGGTGTAGATGCGCCCGTAGACGTCGTCACCGGCGCGGTGTCCCATGAAGCGGCGCCGGACGTGGTCGTCGAGACCGGTGGCCCAGGCCAGGTCGGTGGCGCAGCTTTTGCGCAGCAGGTGGGTGGTGACCGGGAAACCCAGGTCGGCGCTGGACAGGCCTTCGGCGGCCGCGGCGTCGGCCAGGGAGGTCTGGTAGTTCATGAGGCCGGCCTGGTTGGCGGCGCGGATGCCGGGAACGAGGCGCCCGGCGGTGTCGATAGTCCCGGTGTCGGGGTCGGTGTGGAAGGCATCGATGACGGTGCGCAGGGCTGTCATCAGGTGCTCGGGGACGACGAGCACCCGGAACCCGGCGGCGGTCTTGACCGTATCCTTGCGAGGGACGGCTTCGAGTCGTCCATGGTCGTCTCGGACTTTGAAGCGTCGTCCGCCCTGCCCCTGAACGGCCAGCAGCCCGACGTCTCCGAGGTCGACCAGATCGCCGACCTGCACGCCAAAGGCCTCCGAGACCCGAAGGCCCATGATGCGCTGGAGCCAGAAGGCGATCTGGTGGACGACATGGAGGTGAGAGGCGATGCGGGCGCACTCGGGAAGGCTGAGAGGCCGAGGCTGGCCGGTGGGCCGTGATCGCCGGGCTCGGGCGGGGTCGGGGGCTGGTGCTTCGAGGCTTTCGGTGGGGTCGAAGCCGGCGGGGGCGAGTCCGTTGGCGCGGGCAAAGGCGATCACCCGGCGCAGTACCCAAAGTGCGTCGGCCACGTAGGCCTGCGACAGGCCCTCGGGGCGGTGGATCCGCTTGTTGGTGACCGCCTCGACGGCGCCGGCCGGTACCCGGACCACACCGTTTCCGTCGCGGTAGGCGCCGGGCAGGGTACCCGCCTGCCAGCGGCGTCGGGCCGTGGGCAGGCTAACGCCGGCAGCTCGGGCCAAGTCAGCCAGGCCCAGCTCCTCGTCGCCGCCTGCCTTGATGCTGCGGGC
>JAFAWZ010000113.1 GCA_019241495.1 Acidimicrobiales bacterium
GCCGAGATCGACGTGTACAAGGTCGCCCAGGACGCGCAGGCCGCCCTGGAAAAGAAGGACCTACCCCTGCAGGTGGCCGTGATGGGGTGTGTGGTCAATGGTCCGGGCGAGGCCCGTTCCGCCGACCTGGGAATCGCGGCCGGCCGCCGCCGGGGCCATCTGTTCATCCGGGGCCAGATCGTGCGGGTCGTGCCTGAAGACGAGATGGTGTCCGCCCTCGTCGATGAGGCGGAGAAGCTGGTGAAAGAAGGGCTGGACGCCCGCCTGGCGGCGGCCGATTCGTCTGCGGCGGCGGAGGCCGAGGCTGACCGGATGGCCCTCCTCGAGGACAAAGGCGCGGACGCCAACAACTCGGAAGCCCGAGTCGATCTGATCGAAAAGCGCCTGCGAGAAGAAGACAAATAATCGCGGGTGATGTCACACCCGGCCGTCACACTGGAGGTATGCCAACCACGCTGAGAAGCTGTCACAAAACTCGCGGGAGGGAGAAAGCGGGCGGCTCGTCTTTGATCAACTCTCTCCTCGGCTCGCACTCTGGGGGTAGGACGAGCCGCCCGCCTTCTCCCATCTGGAAGTAGTTTTGCGACAGCTTCTGAGACGGCTCGAGCGGGGAGAGGAGGTCGCCTTCGTCAGATCGCTTCGCGTCCCGTTCCTCGACCCCAGCACCGGATCGCCTGACGACGAGGTGGCTGACCGCCGGACGGCAGAAGGTATAGAGGCGGAGCGTATGTGGGTGGTGGAGGACCGCGGCCAGTTCGTGGGCAATGGCGGCGTGCGCACCATGGACCTCACGGTCCCGGCGTCCCCTGGATCTCCGTGCCCGGTCGTCCCGATGGGCGGTGTAACCACCGTCGGGATCCATCCGACCCACCGGCGCCAGGGCCTGTTGAGCCAGATGATGGCCGGCATGCTCGACGACTGCCGCCAGCGAGAGGAGCCGGTCGCCGGATTGATCGCGTCGGAGTCGGTGATCTACGGCCGTTACGGCTTCGGGCTGGCGAGCAACTCGGCCGAGTACCGCATCGACTCGGCCCGGTCCGCGTTCGCCAAACCCATCGAGGGGCGCCACATACGCTTGGTCGACCAGGCCGAGGCGTCCAAGCTATTACCCGGCATATTCGACGCGGCCCGCCCCGCCCGGGCGGGGGAGCCGAACCGCACGGCCCACTTCTGGAGAGAAGTGCTCGAGGACCGGCCAACCGAGCGCCACGGAGCGTCGGGGGCGTTCTACTCCGTCTGCGACGACGGCTACGCGATATACCGGGCCAAGCGCCAAGCAGACCTCCTGAGAGGTGAGAGAATCGGGATAGTCGTCGAGGAGATTGCGGCCGCCGATCCGGAGACCCAGGCTGCGCTGTGGCGTTTCGTGCTCGACATCGATCTCATCGGCGATGTCACCGTGCGGCGCCGGCCGGTTGACGAACCGGTGCGTTGGAGGCTTACCGACCCGCGCCAGTTGCAGACGTCGGTCGTGTACGACCGCCTCTACCTCCGCATCGTCGACGTGGCTGCCGCGTTGCAGTCGAGGGGCTACCGCGGTGCCTCCCACGTTGTGCTCGAGGTGGTCCCGGGGGAGCCGGCGACCGGTGCGGCGTCCGATCCGTCCTTTGGCAGATGGGCGCTCGAGGCCGGTCCGGACGGATCCCGGTGCGGGCCCGCCGCGCCGGGGCAGTCTCCCGACCTCCGGTTGGACCTGGCGTCTCTCGGCTCGCTGTACCTCGGTGGGGTGAGGGCTTCCACTCTTGCCGCGGCCGGCCGGGTCGAGGAGCTGAGTCGTGGCGCGCTCGAAACGGCAGACCACCTCTTCGCCGCGACACCTCTTCCTTCGACGGTGACCGGCTTCTGAGACGCCGGCACTTTTTCCCGAAGAAGCTGTCGCAAAACCCGCGGGAGGGAGGGGGCAGCGACTCGTCTTCGACTAACTCTCTCCTCCGATGGCATCGAGGGGATAGGAGGAGCCGCCGCCCCCTACCTCTAAGTAGTTTTGCGACAGCTTCTAAGGTTGTCCGTTCATGGCATCGCCGATCACACCTCGAGACCAGGACTTTCCGCGCTGGTACCAGGACGTCATAACCCAGGCCGAGCTGGCGGACAACGGGCCGGTCCGCGGGACGATGGTGATCAGGCCGTGGGGGTGGGCCATCTGGGAGCGAATGCAGGCGGAGCTCGACGCCCGGATCAAGCAAGCCGGGGCCGACAACGCCTATTTCCCGGTGTTCATCCCCGAGTCGTACCTGCGCCGCGAGGCCGAGCACGTAGAGGGCTTCAGCCCCGAGCTGGCGGTGGTCACCCACGGCGGCGGCAAGAGTCTCGAGGAGCCGGTCGTCGTCCGTCCCACCAGCGAGACGGTCATCAACAGCTTCTTCGCCAAGTGGATCCACAGCTACCGGGACCTGCCATTGCTGATCAACCAGTGGGCCAACGTGGTTCGCTGGGAGCTGCGGCCCCGGTTGTTTTTGCGCACCAGCGAGTTTCTCTGGCAGGAGGGCCATACTGCTCACGCCACCCGGGAGGAAGCCCGCGGCTACGCCCTGCGGATCCTCCAGGACGTGTA
>JAFAWZ010000148.1 GCA_019241495.1 Acidimicrobiales bacterium
ATGCAGCTGGTCCTGCACTCGCCGTTCGGTGCCCGCATCAACCGCGGGCTCGGTCTGGCCTTGCGCAAGAAGTTCTGTCGCCGGTTCAACTTCGAGCTTCAGGCCGCGGCGACCGACGACGCGGTGATCCTGTCCCTCGGTCCCCACCACAGCTTCCCTCTCGCCGAGGTGCCTGGGTACCTCTCCAGCCGCAGCCTGCCCTCCACGCTCGAGCACGCCATCCTCGACTCGCCCATGTTCCAGTCCCGCTGGCGCTGGAACCTGAACCGTTCGCTGATGGTCCTCAGGTGGCGGGGGGGCCGGCGGAACCCGCCTCCGATGCAGCGCATGGAAGCAGACGACCTCTTGGCCGCCGTCTTCCCGCAGGCCGCCGCCTGCCAGGACAACATCGTCGGCCCCGTGGAGATACCCGATCATCTCCTCGTCCGCCAGACGATCGGCGACACCCTCCACGAAGCCATTGACATGGAGGGCGTCGTCTCGGTGGTCGCTGGGATCGAGCAGGGGCTGATCCGGGTTCACTGCCAGGACACGACCGAGCCGTCGGTGCTGTCCCACGAGATCGTGACCGCCCGGCCCTATGCCTTCCTGGACGACGAGGAGTTCCAGAACCGGCGCACCAACGCGGTCCAGCTGCGCCGCGGCCTGGCTGTCGACCTTTCGGCCATAGGCAGCCTCGAACCGGACGCTATCGCGGCGGTCCACGACGAGATCGACCCCGTCCCCGGATCGCCCGACGAGCTGCACGACGTGCTCTCCTCCGCGGTGGTGCTCCATCCCCGGGCGGAGTGGGCGCCGCTCTTCGAGGCGCTGGTGGCCGACCGTCGATCCTCGGTGATGTCCGGCGGGGAGACACCGTTGTGGGTGACAGCGGAGTGCCGCCCCGTAGCCGCCCGGGGGCTGGCCGGTGAGGACGAAGCCGTCGTCCGTATCGTGCGGGGCCACCTCGAGCTGGCCGGCATCACCACCGTGACGGCACTGGCGGAGCGGACCACCCTCCCGCCTGCTCGTGTGGCATACGCCCTGGCCGCTTTGCAGCAAGAGGGCTTCGCCTTCGAGGGCAGCTACAGCCCGGGAGCAGTCGGGACCGAGTGGGTGGCCCGGCGCCTCTTGGCCCGCATGCACGCCTATTCACGCCGGACCCGCCGCCGGTCGGTCGAGCCGCTCTGCGCCCAGGACTTCATGCGGTTCTTGCTGGCGTGGCAGCACGTCGCTCCCGGCTCGCAGCTGGAAGGGCGAAAGGGCCTGATCACAGTGCTCGAGCAGCTACAGGGGTACGAAGCGGCCGCCGTGGCGTGGGAGCCCGAGCTGATCTCCCGCCGGCTCGTGCACTACCGGCCCGAGTGGCTGGACTCGCTGTGCCACTCCGGGGACTCGGCCTGGCTGCGCATCACACCGAGAGCGCTTCGCGACGGTGCGGCACCATCCAAGGCGACGCCCATATCGGTCGTGTTCCGGTCGGACCTGTCCTGGCTCCTGGCCGCCGTCCGGAGCGGCGCGGACGCCCCCGAGGTCCCGGAGCCGGCCGAGGGGGAGATGAGTCGCGTCCTCGAGGTGCTGAGCCGGCGCGGTGCCTGCTTCCCCGTCGAGCTCGTCGCCGCCACCAGATGCCGACCGGCCGACGTGGAGCGGGCCCTCTGGGAAGGCGTGGCCCGGGGCCTGGTCATGTGCGATGGCTTCGAAGCGATCAGGGCCCGGGTCTCGGCCGCCCCCGCCCCGGCCCGGGCCCGGCGCTTCTCCCCAGGGCTTCGCCCCGCCCGGCCCACCGCCCGATCGGCGGGCCGCTGGGCCCTGGTTCCCGACGCGGCTCTGGCCGATGTCGAGTTGGATGGGCACGATCTGGCCGAGACGGTCGCGGAGCAACTCCTGCATCGGTGGGGGGTCGTCTTCCGAGACCTGGCCACCCGTGACTCGCTGCGCATCCCTTGGCGGGAGGTCCTGTGGGCCCTGCGCCGACTGGAAGATCGCGGTCTGGTCCGAGGAGGCCGCTTCGTCGCCGGGTTCAGCGGTGAGCAGTACGCCCTGCCCGACGCGGTCGAGCAGCTCGAGGCGGTGCGCCACACCCCGCGCTCGGGACTGCGGGTGACCGTCAACGCCACAGATCCTCTCAACCTGGTCGGAACCATCATCCCGGGCCAGACCGTCCCGGCGGTGCGGACCGGATCGGTTACCTACGTGGACGGCATACCCCTATCGTGAGCGACGTCGTGGAGCAAACCGATTCGGCAGGTGACCCGGGCGAGTACCTACGGCGCATCGCCTACCTTCTCGAGCGCCAGCACGCCAACACGTACCGGGTGCGCGCCTTCCGCCAGGCCGCGGAGGCGGTGGGCCAGACCGGCCCTGAGCGTCTCGCCGCGCTCCACCTGTCTGGTCGCTTGGCCGACCTGCCGGGGATCGGCCCCACCACCGCCCAGATCGTCGGTGAGGCCCTGGAAGGGCGGGTTCCTGGTTACCTGCAGGAGCTCGAGTCCCAACCCGTGGCCCCCCTCTCTCCCGAAGCGCTCCGCTACCGGGCCCGCCTCAGCGGCGACTGCCACTCCCACTCGGATTGGTCCGACGGGGGCAGCAGCATAAGGGAGATGGCCGAGGCGGCCGCCGCCCTCGGCCACAGTTACCTCGTGCTCACCGATCACAGCCCACGCCTGACCGTCGCTCACGGGCTCGACGCGGCGCGCCTGTCCGAACAACTCGACGTGGTCGCCGCGCTCAACGAGGAGCTCGCGCCGTTCAGGATCCTGACCGGGATAGAGGTGGACATCCTCGAGGACGGCTCCCTCGACCAGGACCTCGGTCTCTTGGCCGACCTGGACGTGGTCGTGGCCAGCGTGCACTCCAAGCTCGGGATGGAAGCCCGGTTCATGACCCAACGCATGTTGCGGGCCATCGAGAGCCCCCACACCGACATCCTCGGTCACTGCACCGGTCGCAAGCTGGTTGGTCGGGGTCGCAAGCCGTCCGCCTTCGACGCCGAAGCCGTCTTCGCGGCGTGCGCCGCCACCGGCACCGCGGTGGAGATCAACTCCCGACCAGAGCGGCGCGACCCTCCCGCCGAGCTGATAAGCGCTGCTATCGACGCCGGTTGCCTGTTCAGCATCGACACCGACGCCCACGCCCCGGGCCAACTGGAATGGCTCGGGTTCGGGTGCGAGCAGGCCGCCGAGGTCGCCGTGCCCCCCGATCGGGTCGTCAACGGTTGGACCCTCGACGAGGTCCTTGCCTGGGCGGGGGATCGGGCCGTGCCCAGCCCGCCCGGATAGCGCCGACTACGAGGGCGCCCGTGACCGACCAGTTGCCTCCCGGCCCGGCCATGCCCGGCTGGGTCCAAGCGGCACTGATGGTCCAGGGTCCCAAGTTCCCGAGGTACTGCCACCGTCGCTACGGGAACCGGTTCACCCTCCGGCTCGGTCGTTTCGGCACCATGGTCTACCTGGCTGATCCAGCCGACATCCGCGACGTGCTCCATGGGGACGAATCCGCATTCCACGCCGGAGAGGCGAATGCGCCGGTATTGGGCCGGATCCTCGGACCCACCTCGGTTCTGGTCACCGACGAGCAGATGCACAGCCGGCAGCGCAGGCGCCTGGCCGGCCCCTTCCACGGCCAGACCGTGGAACGGCTGCTTCCCCGGATGAAGGCCATCGCAGCCGCCGACGTGGCGCAGTGGCCGGTTGGAGAGCCCATCCAGGCTTTGCCTCACATGAGGTCGGTGACGCTCGAAGTCATCCTGCAGACGGTCGTCGGGCTCACCGGTGAGCAACGGCTGGCCCCGATGCGGCGCGCTCTGCGGACACTGGCCGAGCTCGACCTGCTGATGATGGCTCAATTCCCGTTTCCCCGGCTGGGTCGGCTGTGGCCGTGGAGGCGCTTGGAAGAGAGTAAGCGCCAGGCGGACGCCCTGCTCTTCGCCGAGATCGCCCGGAGCCGCCGGGCGACGGATCTTCACGAAAGGGCCGACGTGCTGGCCGCCCTCATCCGCCATCGGGAGCCCGACGGGACCGCGATGACCGACTCGGAGGTCCGCGACCAGATCGTCACCCTGCTCTTGGCCGGGCACGAGACCACCGCCACCGGGCTGGCTTGGGCGCTCGAGCGGCTGGTGCGCAACCCCGACGTGCTGGAAAAGGCGACCGACGCGGCTCGTCGGGGGGACGGGACCTACATTGACGCGGTGGTGGCCGAGACGCTGCGTTGCCGGCCCGTCGTGCCGGAGGTCCGTCGAGTGGTGGCGCAGGATTTCAACCTCGGTCCCTTTTTGATCCCGGCCGGCGCGGTCATCGATGCCTCGGTAGCGTTGGTACACCTGTCATCGCGCCAATACGCCGACCCGGACTGCTTCGACCCGCAGCGTTTCGTCGGCCGTCGCCCGGACCCGGCCATCTGGTTTCCGTTCGGCGGCGGCAACCGGCGCCATCTCGGTGCCGCCTTTGCCGCCACCGAGATGCGGGTCGTCCTCAGTGAGATCCTGGCCACCGTCGACCTGGTCCCCACGGCGGCCCGGCCGGAGCGGGCCCGGGTCCGCCACGTCACCCTGGCTCCTCACGCCGGCGCCTTGGTCATCGCGTTACGGCACTCCGGGGACCACTAGAGGCGAGAGTGGGTGGCGGGAGGCGAGCCCTCGTCGACCAGGCCGTGGTCCCGGCAGCTCGCCCGCCAGCCGGTAGGGATCACCACCACCCGCATGCGCCGTCCGCAGTGCGGGCAGAAGCGGGGCGGTTCGAAACGTGAGGTGCAGTGCCCGCCGGTCGGGCAGTCCGGCACGGCCCGACCGCAACCGGTGCAGTGCTCGCCGCTCACAAGCTCCTGCTACAACACCTTCGACAACGCGCCGATCGGCATGCGGAGATCGGCCAGCATGGCGAGATCCTCGGCCGGGGCCCGGCCCAGAGTAGTCAGATAGTTCCCGACGATCAGCGCATTGATGCCGCCGGTGAGGCCGAGGGCCTGCAGCTCCCCGAGGGTGATCTCCCGACCGCCCGCATAGCGGAGGATCACGTCAGGCAGCCCGAGCCGGAACAACGCGATCCACCGGATGGCCTCGAGCGCCCCGATCGGCTTGCGAATCATGAGGGGCGTGCCCGGTCTCGGGTCGAGGAAGTTGACCGGTACTTCCTGGGGGCCCAGCTCGGCGAGCTGCCCGATCAGCTCGAGGCGCTGGGCCTCGCTCTCGCCCATGCCCAAGAGCACCCCGCAGCACAGCTCCATACCGGCGTCCTTGATCAGCCGGCAGGTCTCCCACCTCTCATCCCAGGTATGGGTGGTGACCACCTGCGGGAAGAAGGAGCGAGCCGTCTCGAGGTTGTGGTTGTAGCGATGCACGCCCCCGGCGGCGAGCCTCCCGGCCTGAGCGGCGTCGAGGATCCCCGCGGACACGGCCACGTTCAACCCGGTCTCGGCCCGGACCTGGGGGACGAGGTCCAAGATCCTCGTCAGGGTCCGTTCGTCGGGGCCGCGAACGGCAAGGACGATGCAGAATTCGCTCGCTCCCAGCGCCGCCGTCTGGCGCGCCGCGGCCAGGACTTCGCCGGGCTCGAGAAACGCAGTGGCCAGCACAGGGGTGTCGAACCGGGACGACTGGGCACAGAAATGACAGTCTTCGGGGCAGCCGCCGGTCTTGGCCGAGATGATCCCCTCGACTTCCACGGCATCTCCGCACCAGGCCAGACGGACCTCGTGGGCCAAGGCGGCTAGCGAAGGCACGGCGGCGTCGGGAAGGGCGGCCAGGGCGGCCAGCTCATCGGCCCCGAGGCGGCTCCGCTCGACGATCAGGTGGCGGCGCGCCTGGTCGAGGATCTCGAAAGTCGTGGCAGTGGGCACAGGCCGTTATGGTAGAGGCGCGTGGGCTGCCGGAGCGAGGCGACGAGCGTTGTGACCTGGGTGCGACGCGACAGACGCCGGGTCTGGCACGGCTTTACCCAGATGGCTGCCTACGAAGAGACCCGCCCAGTCATGGTCGAGCGGGCCGAGGGCAGGGAGCTCATAGACGTGGAGGGCCGGCGCTATCTGGACGCCATCTCGAGCCTGTGGGTCACCACTCTCGGGCATCGCGTCCCGGAGCTCGACCAGGCCCTCGTCGATCAGGTGGGCAAGGTGGCCCACAGCACCCTCCTCGGCAACGGCAACACTGCGGTCGTCGAGCTCGCCGAGGACCTGGCCCCGGTGGTGCCCGTCTCCGATCCGCGTTTTCTCTTCGCGTCCGATGGTGCCTCGGCTGTGGAGCAGGCTCTGAAGATCGCCTTCCAGTACTGGTGGAACCTGGGCGAGAAGAGTCGGAGCCGTTACCTGGTCCTCGGCGACGCCTACCACGGTGACACGGTCGGCTCGCTGTCGCTCGGCGCATCGGGCTTCGGCACCGATCTGTTCGATCCGCTCCGGTTCCCTGGGGTGGTTCGAACGCCTGGCTACCGCCATGTCGGGTGGCGGAGCGCTGCCCTGGAAGCACTCGAAGCGTCGTCCGATTCGTTGGCCGCCGTTGTCATCGAACCCGTAGTGCAGGGCGCGGCCGGCATGTATGTCGCCTCCCCCGAAGACGTGCGCACCTTCGCTGAAGCGTGCCAACGAGCCGGTGTGCTCGTGATATGCGACGAGGTGGCTACCGGGTTCGGTCGCACCGGGCGCATGTTCGCATCGGAGCTGTGCGGCATCGCGCCTGACATCATGTCCATCGGCAAGGGGCTGGCGGGGGGTTACCTGCCCATGTCGGCCACGGTCGCGTCCGCTGCGGTGGCGGCGGCGTTCGACGGGGACGACCTCGGGCCCCGGACCTTCTACCACGGGCACAGCTTCGGCGGGAACGCCCTGGCCGCCGCGGTCGCCCGGCGCCATCTCGCCCTCTTTCACGATTGGGATGTCCTGGCCAACGTGGCCGCCCGGGCTGCCCAATTGCAAGAGCTTCTGGGCCCGCTCGCCGGCCTGGACAGCGTGGCGGAGGTGCGCAGCTGCGGCCTGATGGCCGGCATCGAGCTGGCTCCGCCGAAACCGGGGCTGCGTTGGGGCCGGCGGGTGTGCGCCGCTGCAGTGGAGGGCGGGGTCCTGCTCCGGCCCTTGGGTGACGTGGTCGCAGTGGTGCCGATCCTCACATCCACCTCGTCCGAGATCGAACGCATCGTCGCAGTCCTGGCCGAATCGATCGAGCGGGTCTGTCTATGACCTCTTCGGGTCGAACCGATTGGGACAGCTGGGTCGCGGCCGAGCTGGACGCGACCAGAGCGGCAGGTAGATGGCGTCAGCTCCGGGCTCTTACCGGACGAGGCCCCGACTTCACCCTCGAAGGTGGCGCATCGGTCGTCTCGTTCGCGTCGAATGACTATCTGGGCCTGGCCGCCCACCCGCAAGTGGTCGAAGCGGCGACGCGCGCCGCGCACGAATGGGGTGTCGGGACCGGCTCGTCACGGCTGATCGTCGGCGACCGGCCCCTTCACCGGGACCTGGAGCGAGCGCTGGCCGAATGGCGAGGCGAAGAGAGCGCGCTCGTGTTCCCCACCGGCTATCACGCCAATCTGGCTGTGCTCACCACCTTCGCCCGAGACGCGCTGATCGTCTCTGACGAGCTGAACCACGCCTCTTTGATCGATGGTGCCCGACTGTCCCGGGGCCGGGTGGCGATCTTCCGGCACGGCGACGCCGATCACGCCGAGGAGCTGGTCCGATCGGCGTCGGGCCGGGTGGTCGTGGTGAGCGACACCGTCTTCTCCATGGACGGCGATGTCGCCCCGGTGGACGCGCTGGCCGAGACGTGCCGCCGCTACGGTGCCCTGTTGGTCCTGGACGACGCCCACGCCGTGCTCGGGGCCCCTGCCGTGGGGATCGAGACGGCCCACCTCCGGGTGGGCACCCTTTCCAAGGCGCTCGGCTCGCAGGGCGGTTTCGTGGCCGGACCGTCGAGCTGGATGCATCTGCTCGTCAACCAGGCCCGTTCGTTCATATTCACCACCGGACTGTCCCCGGTGTGTGCGGCTGCCGCGCTCGCCGCCGTAGGCGTGTGTCGATCGGAGGAGGGCGAACATCTCGTGGCCCGGCTGCGCTCTCATGTGGATGTCCTGTGGCCCGGTCATCCGTCGCCGATACTGCCAGTAGTGATCGGCGACGAGGAGACAGCGGTCAAAGCATCCCAGCTCCTGCTGGAGCAGGGTTTGCTCGTGCCGGCCATTCGCCCGCCGACGGTGCCACCGGGTACCAGCCGGTTGCGTATCTCACTGTCCGCCGCTCACCGCTCGCCCGACGTGGCTCGGCTGGCCGGCGCCTTGCACGACCTGCGATGAGGCCGGCCACGGTTGCAGTTGTCACGGGGACTGCCACCGAAGTTGGAAAGACCTGGGTCGCCGCTGCCCTCTTGAAAGAGGCGCGCCGCGGCGGGCTTTCTGTGGCGGCCCGCAAACCGGCCCAGTCCTACCCTTCCGGTACGGCGATCACCGACGGACAGGTGCTGGCCGAGGCGAGCGGGGAGCACCCCGATGAGGTGTGCCCCGCCCACCGGTCCTACCCGCTCGCGGTGGCTCCACCCATGGCCGCGGCCCGCCTCGGCCGGCCCGTGCCCACCGTTGCTGATCTGGCGGCTGAGCTGTCATCTTCCTGGCCGGACATGAACATCGACCTGGGGGTGATCGAGGGGGCGGGAGGAGTGGCGTCCCCTCTGGCTGACGACGGCGACAACGCGGCACTGGCCCGGGCCGTCGGGGCCGACGCGGCGATACTGGTGGCCGACCCCGACCTCGGGGTCCTCAACTCGGTTCGCCTCGCCTTGCTCGCTCTGGCCGGCATCCCGACCGTCGTCTACCTGAACCGCTTCGATCCGGCCGTGGATCTCCATCGTTGGAATCGGGATTGGCTGACGGCTCGGGACCGGTTGCAGGTGATGACGACGCCAGCCAGCCTGCTCGATTGGTTGGGTCGGACGGCGAGCCGCAATACCGCCAAGCAGAAGGCCTGAGCAACTAGCCTCTTCGCGCCATGGCCAGCGGCAAGTCGGCAACCGTGATACGCGACCGAGCGGTGGCGGCGGCGAACGAAGCGGGAGCCCGGGCGCTGCACGCGACGGAGAGGTTCGTCCTGCGCTCGTCTCTAGTGCCCACGACTCCGTACCTGCCCACCACCACCTTCGAGTGGATCGGGCGCCTCGAGACCGAGTGGCGCGCCATCCGGGCGGAGCTGGACGAGGTCCTGGCTTATCGGGATGACCTGCCCAACTTCCAGGACATCTCCGTGGACCAGGCGTCGATCACCGACGACGACGGATGGAAGACATTCTTCTTCTTCGCCTACGGATTCCGCTCCGAGGCCAACTGCGCCCGCTGCCCGCAGACGGCCGCCCTGCTCGAGGGCATACCCGGGGTCACGACCGCCTTCTTCTCCATCCTGTCCCCCCACAAGCACATCGGGGAGCACCGGGGACCGTGGCGCGGCGTGCTGCGCTACCACCTGGCGCTGAGGGTTCCCGAGCCCGCGTCCGCCGCCGGCATCTCGGTCGGAGGTGAGACGGCCCACTGGGAGGAAGGCCGCAGCCTCCTCTTCGACGACGGGTACGAGCATCACGCCTGGAACGACACCGACGGTGTCCGGGTTGTTCTTTTCGTGGACGTGGTCCGGCCCCTCCGCCCGCCTGCCGATCAGATCAACCGGGGCTTGATCTGGGCCATCGGGCATTCTCCTTACATCAAGGACTCGCGCAATCGCCACGAAGCTTGGGAGCGGCGGTTCGCGGCCGTGCGGGCGGGAGGGGGGCGTTGACCGGCGAGGATCTCGACGACTCGACACCCGGGTCGACTGCCGGGGAACCCGCGCTCGACCTGTTCGACAAGGTGGCCGACCCCCGCCTCGACGTGTGGCGCTACGCGGAGTCGCTCGACCTGATCCCCTTCTACCGCGAGCTGGAGGGCGAGGTTGGCCCCCGCTCGTCGTTCCAGGGCCGGGAGGTGGTGATGCTCGGCTCGAACAACTATCTCGGTCTCACCACCGACCCGAGGGTCCGGCGCGCCGCGGTGGACGCGGTGGACCGATACGGAACCGGCGTCACCGGCAGCCGGCTCATGAACGGCACCCTTCACCTGCACCGGGAGCTGGAGGAGCTGATCGCCGACTGGGTCGGGACGGAGGCCGTCCTGGTCTTCTCCACCGGCTACGGAGCCAACCTGGGGCTCCTCGGCGCGCTGGTTGGTCCCGCCGACGCCGCGGTGGTCGACTCGGCGGCTCACGCCAGCCTGGTCGACGGCGCCCGGTACTCCGAAGGCGCCCTGCGAGCCTTCCGCCACAACCGGCCCAACAGCCTCCGGCGCACCCTTCGGGCCTGGCGGGACCAGCCCGGATCGGGCGGGGTGCTGGTGGCCGTGGACGGCATCTACTCGATGGAGGGCGACTGGGCCCCGTTGTCCGATGTCGCCGAGCTGTGCCGCAGCTTCGCTGCCCGCCTCCTCGTCGACGAGGCCCATGCCCTCGGGGTCGTCGGGCCGGCCGGGGCGGGCACCGCTGCCGCTCGCGGCATCCGGCCCGACCTCATCATGGGCACCTTCTCCAAGTCGCTGGCGAGCTGTGGCGGGTTCATCGGCGGTTCCCAAGCTGTCATCGACTACTTGAAGATCACCTGCCGGCCTCTCATGTTCACCGCATCGGGGGTGCCTGCCGCGCTGGCCGCCGCCTTGGAGGCAGTGCGCATAGCCCGGGCTGAAGACTGGCGCCGGGAAGCTGTCCTCGCCCGCGCCCACCGGTTGCGCCGGGGCCTGGCCGACCAGGGATTCGATGTCGGTTCGGGTCGGGCCGACCATGACGCTGAGGAGCCGAGCGCCATCATCCCGGTGCACGTGCCCGACGAGTGGGTCGCGGCCCGGCTCTGGCGCACGCTCATCGACCACGGCGTGTACACCAACTGCGCCATCCCCCCGGCGGTGCCCCGCCCGATGCTGCGAACCTCGGTGATGGCCACCCACATGGAGTCGGACATCGACGCCGCCCTCGAGGGCTTCTCCCGGGCCCGGGCCGCTCTCGACGAGGTCGGCGAGACCGGCGAGACCGGCCCGGCCAGCGAGGGCTGAGCCGACCGACCCTCCCGAGCTTGCAGCACACGGTCGCATCTTTTGTGGGCACCAGGCTTATCTGCGGGCGCTTGTCGCCATTTCGGGTATACCAGCGTCCGCAGAAACGAAGGACGGCTGAACTACCGCGACGCTGGGACGCTCCGGCTCCCCGCCGGCCGTTCGTACAGCCGCCACACCTTCGAACGCGTGGCCCCCATGGCGGCGATCTGGTCGTTGATGCGGTGGTTGGTCGCCAGGGTCCAGGAGGCCTCGGCCGTTTCGATGTATGGATCCGCCGAGAGACGGTCGATGATCTCGCGGTAGAGGAGCGGGCCCAAGGCCAGGTGCTGGTGGTCAGGACTGACCCCGAGCGCCCAGACCCGGGCCCGGGTCACCTTCCTCCGCCCTTTGAGGAGCGGGTACCACCCGGCGGGGAAGAGCCGGCCCGAGCGCACCCCGCGCATGAGGAGGTTGACATCGGGCAGGGCCAGGCACACCCCGATGGGGGTCCCGTCCAGGGTCTCCACCCCGAGCGCCCAAGCCGGGTTGATGATCTGCTTGAGCTGGCCCGCCAGGTGGCGCACCTCCGCCTCGGGCATGGGGGAGAAGCCCCAGTTGTCCTTCCACGCCGCGTTGTAGATCTCGAAGAAGCGGCCCACCTCGGCGTCGTAGTCGTCCATCTTGATGCTGCGCACCCGGACCTTGGCCCGCTCCTCGATCCGGTCCAGGGTCCGGCGCTGTCTCTCGGAGAGGCCGACCTTGCTGCGCTCGAACCTCCACCCCCACAGGTCCATGGTCTGCTCCCAACCCTGCCCGGTCCACAGCTTCTCGTAGTAGGGAGGGTTCTGGAGGGTGAGGATGCTGGGCGGGTCGTCGAAACCCTCGACCATCAGGCCCAACTCGTCGTTGGTCGTGAAGTTGGCCGGCCCGACGCACGTCTCGGCGCCCAGGGTGGCGGCCCAACCGCAGGCCGCATCGAAGAGAGCGGTGGCGACGGCCGGATCGTCGAACGCGTCGAAGAAGCCGATCCAGCCCCAGCGCACCCCCTGGTAGCTGTCGAACAACGAGTCGACGCACGCCCCGATCCGCCCCACCGGCCGGCCGTGCCGGTAGGCGATCCACAGGGCGGTCTGTTGGTGAGAGTTGGCCGGATGGCGGGGGGAGAGACGGTCGAGGACGCTGAGCCGCAGGGGTGGGATCCACTTCGGGTCCCCGCCATGGATGCGAAACGGGACCTCGACGAAGGCCCGCCGGCCCACCCAACTCGATATCCGGCGGATCTCGACAGCAGGCATGGCCTGAACGTATCGGAACGGGCCGGGCCGGGCCGGAACGGGTATGGCCGGTACCGGGCCGGATGGGCGTTCGCACGGCCGAGGCTGGCAAGCTGGAAGACGATGACCGACGTCCCCCGCTCAGAGGCTCCCGCCTTCCCAGAACTCCCCCCCGTCGAACGCGTGCGGCCCGGGCTTTGGAGCGTGCCCGTGCCCATCCCGAACAACCCTCTCGGTTATGTGCTCGTCTACGTCTTCGAGACCGACCGGGGTCCCTACCTCATCGACGCGGGCTGGAACACTGACGACGCCTACGGCACCTTGGTGGACAGCCTCGAACAGGCCGGCTACGACATCAAGCGGGTGCAGGGCGTGCTCGTCACCCACATCCATCCCGACCACTACGGCCTGGCCGGCCGCATCCGCGAAGCGTCGGGGGCCTGGGTGGGATTACATCCCGCGGACGCCCGGCTGATCCAGGACCGCTACGAGGATCCCCACGAGCTGCTCGAGCGGATCGGCGCCATGCTCAGGCGCGACGGGGCGCCGCCGGAGGAGATCGAAACGCTCCAGAACGCCTCGATGCCGGTGAGGCCCTGGGTGGATGCGGTCACCCCCGACGTGCTCATCGAGGACGGCGACAAGCCGGAGGTGCCCGGATGGGACCTGAGCGCCATCTGGACCCCGGGTCACTCGCCGGGCCATCTCTGCTTCTACGAGCCGGCCAACCGGCTCATGCTCTCGGGCGACCACGTGCTGCCCCGCATCACCCCCAACATCTCGTTCCACCCGCAAGCTGGCCCGGACCCGTTGGGCGATTACCTGAGCTCGCTGGACAAGGTCGGCCGTTACGACGCAGCCGAGGTCCTCCCGGCCCACGAGCACCGCTTCGCCGACTTGCAGGGCCGGGTGTCCGAGCTGAAGGGCCATCACCACGCGCGCTTCGAGGAGGTCGTGGTGGCCCTCCGGGGGGGACACGACACGGCCTGGCAGATCGCCAGCCAGATGACGTGGAGCCGGCCATGGGACGAGTACCGCGGATGGGAGCGACGAGCGGCGGCGAACGAGACCCTCGCCCACCTCACCTACCTCGAGAAACAGGGCCGGGTGTCCGAGACGGTCGGGGAACCGTCGGTCTGGTCGCTCGTCGAGCTGGCTCGCCCGGCATGACAGGCTGGAATTTCGCCGACGTATGGGCCGCGGTGGCCGAGGTCTTCCCCGACCGTCCTGCTCTGGCGCAGGGCGGACGCCGGGTCGGCTGGGCCGCCTTCGACGACCGGGCGACATCGCTCGCGGCGGGGCTCGTGGCCCACGGGCTCGGGCGCCAGGCCAAGGTCGCCCAGTATTTGTACAACTGCCCCGAGTACCTCGAGTCGGTGAACGCCGCCTTCAAGTGCGCCATGGTGCCCGTGAACACCAACTACCGGTACACGGAGAACGAGCTGGTCTACTTGTGGGACAACGCCGATGCAGAGGCGGTCGTCTTCCACGGCACGTTCGTCGAACGCATCGAGAGCATCCGGTCGCAGCTGCCCAAAGTGAAGCTGTGGTGCTGGGTCGACGACGGCACCAGCGGCTGCCCGGGATGGGCCGTCGGCTACGAGGAGATGGCGGCAGCCGGCGAAGCGTTGACGACGAGGTGGACCCGCAGCGGCGACGACCTCCTCTTCATCTACACCGGGGGCACGACCGGGATGCCCAAGGGCGTCATGTGGCGCCAGGACGACCTGTTCGCCACCCTCAACCGCACGGCAGAAGTCCGTTACACCACCGAAGCCGACGGTTCCGATCCAGCGATGTTGAGAGCCACCTTGCGCAAGCCGCGCAAGTACCTCCCCGGCCGGCTCCTCCCTGGCCCGCCCCTGATGCACGGCACCGGCCTGTTCACCGCCATGTCGGTCCTCGCGAGCGGCGGCTCGGTGGTCATGCCACGGTCCCGTCACCTCGACGCCGAGGAGATGCTCGACCTGATCCAGGCGGAGCACATCACCCAGATGTCCATCGTCGGCGACGCGTTCGCCAAGCCGATCCTGGCTGCCCTCGACGCTCAGCCGGCGCGCTGGGACATCTCGTCGCTTTGGCTGATCATGAGCTCGGGCGTGATGTGGTCGGCGGAAGTGAAGAGCGGGCTGTTGAAGCACAACCCGAACCTGACCCTGGTGGACACGCTCGGCTCTTCCGAAGCGCTCGGCATGGCCACCTCGACGTCCAGGGTGGGCCGGGCCATCGAGACGGCCGGCTTCGAGCTCGGGGCCGACACCAAGGTGATCACCGAAGCGGGAGACGAGGTCCGTCCCGGTTCGGGCGAGACGGGCCGTCTGGCCGTTCGCGGCCGTGGTCCGATTGGCTACTACAAAGATCCTGACAAGTCGGCTGCCACATTCTTGATGCTGAATGGCGAGCGATGGTCTGTGCCAGGTGATTTCGCCACGGTTCGCGCCGACGGCTCGGTGCAGCTGCTCGGTCGGGGCTCGGTCTGCATCAATACTGGCGGCGAGAAGGTGTACCCGGAGGAGGTCGAAGAGGCGCTGAAGCTGCACCCTGAGGTGGCCGACGCCGTGGTGGTCGGCGTGCCCGACGAGCGCTTCGGCGAGACGGTCACCGCCTTGGTCCAGCCGGCCCGGCCCGAGGCACCCGACGCCGAGGAGCTCATCGCTTGGGTCAAGGCCCGGCTGGCTGGCTACAAGGCGCCCCGCCACGTGGTGGTCGTCGAGACCATCGGCCGCTCACCCGCCGGGAAGGTCGACTACCGCCGCCTCCGGGAGCACGCGACCGGGGTGGTCAAGTCTCGGGGATGACCGCCGAGACGTACCAGCCTGACGCCCCGTCGACGACGGTGATCTCGTAGATGCCGTCTGTGCTGGTGTTGCGGTAGGTGCACGAGCCGGGGTTGGCGGTCGGGTCGGTGCAGCCCCGAGCCTGCAGGGCGCCGGCCGGGTACGGCGTAGAGAACAACGTGGCAACCGCTAGGGGGCTGGCGACCGACGCGGCCTCGGCCTGGTTCCCGCCGGCCCACGCCGCCACGAGCCGGGCGGCGGCTCTGTCCGGCGACGATTGCGGATCGGCCGGCGCGAACACGGTGGTAGAGGAAGCAGTGGTAGAGGAAGCGGTGGTAGAGGAAGCGGTGGTGGTGGGGGAAACGGTGCGGGGGGAAGCAGTCGTGGGGCCCCGGCCCGAGCCGCACGCGGCCAGAACCGTCGCACTCAGAACCGTCGCACTCAGAACCGTCCGCCCAGTCCGCCGCCCCATGAGCCAATTCTTACCTCGATAGCTTCAGAGGCCGTGGTTCACCCCGCCGGCCATCCGGCGCTCTACGACGGGCTGGTCGCCGTACACGTCGTGTGTGCGGTGGTCGGGTTCGGGGCCGTGGCGGTGAGCGGGGCGTACGGCGCGCTGGCCCGGCGGCTCCCTGCCAGCGAGGAGGTCCGCCGCTACTTCAGGGCCCGGGGGTGGGCCGAGTACCTCGTGGTCGCCACTCCCGTACCGGGCGTGGCCGCCATGGCTGTCCGCCCCGGCGGTAGCGACTTCGGGGAGCTGTGGGTCATAGCCGGGGCGGTCATCTGGGTAACCGCGTCCACGTTGCTGCTCAGGGCGGTCCGCCCCGCCGAAGCGGTCATCCGCGCCGGGGAGCACCCCGCCTCGGCTCTGGGCGGCCGCCGGCTCATGTGGGCCGCTGCGGTCTCCGACGTACTGTTCGTCATCGCCCTTTTCCTGATGGTGACCCAACCAACCTGAAGCCGGTCGTAGGCTGCAAACATGGCTGCTGTCATCCCGACCGCCTCTCCGAGGACACCCACGGGGCCCGGCGCGGACCAGGGACAGAGCAGGCCGCCTACCTTCCGGGGGATCCCCGCCGCGGAGATACGGGAGGACTTCCGCCTGGCGTGGATCTCCCGCTACCTCGACGATCGGGAGATCGCCCTCCAGAAGCAGAGCCGGGTGTTCTTCCAGATCTCCGGGGCCGGCCACGAGGCCCTCCTTCTCGGGCTCGGGCGGTACCTCCGGCCCGGTTACGACTGGTTCTTCCCTTACTACCGGGACCGCGCCCTGATGTTGTCACTAGGTGTGTCTCCGGAGGAGATCCTCTACGAAGCGGTGGGCTCGGTCCTCGACCCCTCCTCAGGCGGTCGCCAGATGCCCTGCCACTGGGGCTACCGGCCCTTCAACGTCGTGACCCAGTCGTCGGCCACCGGGAGCCAGTGCCTACCGGCCGTGGGCTGCGCCGAGGCCGGTCGTTACATCGTCCGCCGCCAGCTACCGGGCTGCACCGCCCAGGGCGACGAGCTAACCTACGTCTCGCTCGGCGAGGGAGCGACGTCGGAGGGGGAGTTCTGGGAGAGCCTCAACTCGGCTTGCACCCTGCATCTTCCCGTCCTGTTCGTGGTGGCGGACAACGGTTACGCCATCTCAGTACCCTCGGCCGACCAGTCACCGGCCCCGATCTCGGAGATGGTCAGGGGCTTTCGCGGCCTGCACGTGCACGTCGTCGACGGTCGCGACTATTTCGAGGTGCGCCGCCGGGCCGCCGACATAGTGGCCGAGGTGCGCGCCGGCGTTGGCCCTGCCCTGATCCACGCCAAGGTGACCCGCCCCTACTCGCACTCCTCGGCCGACACCCAGAGCAAGTACCGCTCCCCGGAGGAGCTGGCCGACGAGGCGGCCCACGATCCTCTGGTGGTCATGGAGCAAGCCCTCACCCGAGGCGGGGTCATGCGCGCCGAGGAGGTGCAGGCGCTCAAGGAGGAGGCCCGGCGGATCGTGTCGGAGGCATCGAAGGTTGCCCTGGCCGCGCCCCGACCCGAGCCGGCGTCGGTGACCCGTCACGTGCTGGCCCTGCCCGAGGTGGCCGCCGAGGCCGAAGCTGCCGACGACGAGAGTGGCGAGATGGTGGCCCTCGGCGAGGCGATCCGCCGCACGCTGCACGAGCAGATGGCCGAGGACGAGCGGATCCGGGTCTTCGGCGAGGACGTCGCCGACGCCCGCGAAGCCGTGCTGGCCAACGTCGAAGGCAAGGGTGGGGTGTTCGGCACTACCTTCGGCCTGCAGCGGGACTTCGGCATCGCCCGCTGCTACAACACCCCCCTGGCGGAAGCCAACATCGTGGGCCGGGCGGTGGGTCAGGCGCTTCGGGGCCTGAGACCGGTGCCCGAGGTGCAGTTCTTCGATTACATCTGGACCGCCATGCAGCAGATAAAGACCGAAGCGGCGACCATCCGCTGGCGCTCGAACGGCGCGTTCAGCTGCCCCATAGTGCTGAGGGTGCCCATCGGCGGATACCTGTCGGGCGGGGCGATCTGGCACTCGCAGTCGGGGGAGTCCATCTTCGCCCGCATCCCCGGCCTGATCGTGGTCATGCCGTCACGGGCAGCCGACGCGGTCGGGCTTTTGCGCACCGCGCTGTCCGGCGACGACCCGGTGATGTTCCTCGAGCACAAGCACCTGCTCCGCCAGCCCTACACCCGCACGCCCTACCCCTCCCGAGCGTTCCAGGTGCCGTTTGGAAAAGGTCGAATCGTTACCGACGGCGACCAGCTGACCATTGTCACCTGGGGTGCCACAGTCGAGAAGTCCCGCCAGGCGGCTGCCTCGCTGGCCGAGGACGGCTTCTCGGTGCAAGTCATCGACCTGCGATCCATCGCCCCGTGGGACAAGGAGCTGGTGGGCGAGGAGGTGGCCCGTACCAGCCGGCTGCTGGTGGTGCACGAGGACAACCTGACCGGTGGGTTCGGGGCCGAGGTGGCGGCCTGGGCCGGGGAGCGGTGTTTCACCGACCTGGACGCGCCAGTGGGACGGGTGGGCGCGGCGGACACCCACGTCGCCTACGAGCCGGGCCTCGAGAGGGCGATCCTCCCGCAGGTGGAGGACATCACGGCCGCCGCCCGGCGGGTGCTCGAGTTCTGAGCGATGGTGCACGAGGTTCGCGGCATAGTCGCTTTGGACAAAGGGTCGGCCGTGCGGCTCGAGACCATCCTCGTGCCAGACCCCGGTCCCGGTGAAGCCCTGGTATCGGTCGCGGCGTGCGGGGTTTGCCATACCGATTTGCACTACCGCGAGGGAGCCATCAACGACGACTTTCCGTTCCTCCTCGGCCACGAAGCGGCCGGCACCGTGGAGGCAGTGGGCGAAGGGGTGACAAACGTGGCCCCCGGCGACTACGTCGTGCTCGCCTGGAGGGCCCCCTGCGGCCGGTGCCGGTCCTGCCGGCGGGGCCGCCCCTGGTACTGCTTCGACAGCGCCAACGCGGCCCAGCCCATGACCCTCGGCGACGGGCGGAAGCTGTCTCCCGCGCTCGGGATCGGCGCCTTCGTGGAGAAGACGCTGGTGGCGGCGGGCCAGGCGGTCAAGGTGAACCCGGCGGCCCGGCCCCAGGCGGCCGGCCTCATCGGCTGCGGGATCATGGCCGGCTTCGGCGCGGCGGTCAACACCGGCGGGGTCAGCCGGGGAGACACCGTCGCGGTGATCGGCTGCGGGGGCGTGGGCAACGCCGCCATCGCGGCCTCGGCCATCGTCGGCGCACGGACCATCGTCGCGGTCGACGTGGACTCCCGCAAGCTCGAGTGGGCCCGTCGCTTCGGGGCGACCCACACCGTCGATGCCACCGCCACCGATCCGGTGGCCGCCATCAAGGAGCTGACCGGCGGCTTTGGGGCGGACGTGGTCATCGAGGCGGTGGGCCGGCCCGAGACCTACCGGCAGGCCTTCTACGCCCGGGACCTGGCCGGCATCGTGGTGCAGGTCGGGGTACCCGATCCGTCCATGACCATAGACCTGCCCATGATCGAGCTGTTCGGGATGGGCGGTGCACTGAAGTCCTCGTGGTACGGCGACTGCCTGCCGACGCGTGACTTCCCCGTGCTCATCGACTTGTACCTCTCGGGGCGCCTGGACCTCGACGGCTTCGTCACCGAGACCATCCCGCCCGACGGCGTGGAGGAGGCGTTCGCCCGCATGCAGCGGGGCGAGGTGCTGCGCTCCGTCGTGGAATTCCCCGGGAGGTGACCGGCCTCCACCAGCCGAGGCATCCGGTCCGGTTCGTTACGGCAGCGAGCCTCTTCGACGGCCACGATGCAGCTATCAACATCATGAGGAGGCTGCTCCAGGCGCAGGGGGCGGAGGTCGTGCATCTGGGTCACAACCGCTCGGTGGACGAGGTCGTCACCGCGGCGGTGCAGGAGGACGTGCAGGGGGTGGCGGTCAGCTCCTATCAAGGCGGTCACATCGAGTACTTCGAGTACCTGATCGACCGGTTGCGGGCGTTGGGTCGGCCCGGTATCCGGGTGTACGGGGGTGGCGGCGGGACGATCACCGCGTCGGAGGTGGAGAGGCTCGAGGCCTATGGGGTGGCCCGTATCTTCAGCCCCCACGACGGCCAGGAGATGGGCTTGGCCGCCATGGTCAACATCCTCGTAGCCGAGTGCGACCATCCCCTTCCCGATCTCGACCCGGCCCAGCTCGGTAACCTGGTGGCCGGCGACGAGGGGGCGCTGGCCCGAGCCCTCACAGGGGCGGAAAGCGGCCGGCTGCCCGACGGCATCCGGACCATCCTGGAGAGCGCCCGGCCATCCGGGCGTTCGGGCACGCGGCCTGCACCGGTGTTGGGGGTGACGGGCACCGGCGGGTCGGGCAAGTCGTCGCTGACAGATGAGCTGATCGGGCGGTTCCGCCGGGACCACGAGGACAAGCTGCGCATCGCCGTGCTGGCTGTCGACCCGACCCGGCGCCGAGGCGGGGGAGCGTTGCTCGGCGATCGAATCCGGATGAACTCCATCGACCACCACGGGCGGGTGTTCTTCCGTTCCTTCGCCACTCGTGGCGCAGCAGGTGGGCTCCCCGAATGTCTAGACGACGCCATTGCCTTGTGCCGGGCGGCCGGGTTCGACTTGGTAATCGTCGAGACGCCAGGGATCGGCCAGGGTGACTCGGCCGTCGTGGCCCACGTGGACGTTCCCCTCTACGTGATGACACCGGAGTTCGGTGCCGCCTCGCAGCTCGAGAAGATCGACATGCTGGACTTCGCGGCGGCCGTCGCTATCAATAAGTTCGAACGGCGCGGCGGTGAGGACGCCCTGCGCGAGGTGCGCCGCCAGCTGGCCCGCAGCGGCGAGTTCCCTGGTATGGCCCTGGAGGAGTTGCCGGTGTTCGCCACGGTGGCGTCCCGTTTCGCCGACGACGGTGTGACCGCCCTCTACCAGTACCTGCGGGACGGGCTTGGTCTGCCGGCCGGCGTGCTCGAGCCGGTCGCGGGCCGCGTCAGCACCCGGCGTGATCCCATGATCCCGGGCAGCCGGACCCGGTACCTGGCCGAGGTGGCCGAGACGGTGCGCGCCTACCACACCGAGACCGGCCGGCTGGTCGAGGCCGCCCGCCGCCGCCAGCAGCTCCGCGACGTCGCTCTGCTCCTCGACGCCGAAGAGCTCTCCAGCGCGGATGTGCGAAAGCTGGCGGCCGGCATCTCCCTCCCTGCCGACGCCGAGCAGCTTCTGGAGCAGTGGCAGCCGGAGCCGGTGGAGGCGCGGATGTCGTTGTCGGGAACGGCCATCCCGCGCGTCGCCCTGCCGCGCTATGGCGACGAGGGCGAGCTGCTGCGCTTCTTGCGGGAGGAGAACCGGCCCGGCCGCTTCCCCTATACCGCAGGAGTCTTTCCGCTCAAGCGGGACGGCGAGGACCCGGCGCGCATGTTCGCCGGGGAGGGCGACGCGGCTCGCACCAACCGGCGCTTCCATCTGCTGGCCGAGGGCCAGCCCGCCACCCGCCTGTCGACCGCGTTCGACTCGGTCACCCTCTACGGCTTCAACCCTGACCGGCGGCCCGACATCTACGGCAAGGTCGGCAACTCCGGCGTGTCGGTCGCCACGCTCGAGGACATGAAGGTCCTCTACAGCGGCTTCGATCTTTGCGACCCGGCCACGTCGGTGTCGATGACCATCAACGGGCCGGCGCCCACCATCTTGGCCATGTTCTTCAACGCGGCCATCGACCAGCACCCCGAGCTGGAGCCGTCCGAGGTGCTGCGCCGGGTGCGGGGGACGGTCCAGGCCGATATCTTGAAAGAGGACCAGGGGCAGAACACCTGCATCTTCTCCACCGAGTTCTCCCTGCGGGTCATGGCCGACATCCAGGAGTGGTTCGTCGCCCACTCGGTGGCCAACTTCTACTCGGTGTCCATCTCGGGCTATCACATCGCCGAGGCCGGGGCCAACCCCCTGACCCAGCTGGCGTTCACGCTGGCCAACGGGTTCACCTACGTGGAGGCCTACCTGGCCCGGGGCATGCACGTCGACGACTTCGCTCCCAGCTTCTCGTTCTTCTTCTCCAACGGGATGGACCCCGAGTACACCGTCATCGGCCGGGTGGCCCGCCGCATCTGGGCCGTGGTCATGCGTGACCGCTACGGGGCCAACTCCCGCTCCCAGCGGCTCAAGTACCACATCCAGACTTCGGGGCGCTCCCTGCACGCCCAGGAGATGGCCTTCAACGACATCCGCACCACCCTGCAGGCCCTCTGCGCCATCTACGACAACGCCAGCAGCCTCCACACCAACGCCTTCGACGAGGCGGTCACCACCCCGACCGCGGACTCGGTCCGCCGGGCCCTCGCCATCCAGATGGTCATCAACGAGGAATGGGGCCTGGCCAAGAACGAGAACCCCCTTCAGGGCAGCTTCATCGTCGATGAGCTCACCGACCTGGTCGAAGAAGCGGTGCTGGCCGAGCTGGAGCGGCTCAGCGAGCGCGGCGGCGTGCTCGGGGCCATGGAGACCGGCTACCAACGGGGCCGCATCCAAGACGAGTCCATGCTCTACGAAGCCAAGAAGCACGACGGCTCCCTGCCCATCGTCGGAGTCAACACGTTCCGCAACCCGGCCGGCGACCGGGTCCCCGAGCACCTGGAGCTGGCCCGCTCGACCGAGGCCGAGAAGGAGGGCCAGCTGGCCCGCCTGGCCGCCTTCCACGCCGAGCACGCGGCGGACAGCCCCGCCGCCTTGGGTCGCCTCCAGGAGGCCGCTCTGTCGGGGGGCAACGTGTTCGCCGTGTTGATGGACGCCGTGCGGTGCTGCTCGCTCGGGCAGATAACCGACGCGTTGTTCCAGGTGGGCGGACGTTACCGGCGCAACGTGTAGCTCTTTTTCCAAATCTGACTAACCTGGTAAGGAATGACCGTCACCTACGAGCTCTCGCACCTGCGCGCCCTCGAAGCCGAGGCGGTGCACGTCTTCCGGGAGGTGGCGGCCGACTTCGAGCGGCCCGTCCTGTTGTTCTCCGGCGGCAAGGACTCCGTGGTCATGCTGCACCTGGCGGCCAAGGCCTTCTGGCCTGCCCCCTTGCCATTCCCGGTGATGCACGTCGACACGGGTCACAACCTGCCCGAGGTGATCGACTTCCGGGACCGCACGGTGGCCCGCCTGGGAGTCCGCCTGGTGGTGGCCTCGGTCCAGGACGACATCGACGCGGGGCGGGTGGTGGAGGACGTGGGGCCCCACGCCAGCCGCAACCGGCTCCAGACCGTCACCTTGCTGCGGGCCATCCGGGAGGGCCGCTATGACTCGGTTTTCGGCGGGGCCCGCCGGGACGAGGAGAAGGCCCGGGCCAAAGAGAGGGTGTTCAGCTTCCGGGACGAGTTCGGCCAGTGGGACCCGAAGAACCAGCGGCCCGAGCTTTGGAACCTGTTCAACGGGAAGCACCGCCGGCGTGAGCACATCCGGGTGTTTCCGTTGTCGAACTGGACAGAGCTCGACATCTGGCAGTACGTGCTCGAGGAGCAGATCGAGCTGCCTTCCCTTTACTTCGCCCACCGCCGGGAGGTCTTCGAGCGCGACGGCATGCTCCTCGCCGTGTCGCCGTTCGTGACCGTGCTGGAGGGCGAGGAGGTCTTCGAGGCGACCGTCCGCTTCCGGACGATAGGGGACGCCACCTGCACCGGCTGCGTCGAGTCGGTGGCCGGCGATGCCGCTGCGGTGGTGTCGGAGGTGGCGGCATCGCGCCTGACCGAACGGGGCGCCACCCGGGCGGACGACCGCATCTCCGAGGCCGGGATGGAGGATCGCAAGAAGGAAGGCTACTTCTGATGCAGGAGCTGTCCAATGCCTGAACTGCTCAGGCTGGCCACGGCGGGCAGCGTCGACGACGGCAAGTCGACGCTGATCGGAAGGCTGCTCTACGACTCCAAGTCGATCTTCTCCGACCAGCTGGAGGCGGTGGAGCGCACGTCGCGCGAGCGGGGCGACGGCTATACGAACCTGGCCCTTCTGACCGACGGTTTGCGCGCCGAGCGCGAGCAGGGCATCACCATCGATGTCGCCTACCGGTACTTCGCCACGCCCCGCCGCAAGTTCATCATCGCCGACACGCCTGGTCACATCCAGTACACCCGCAACATGGTGACCGGCGCGTCCACTGCCGATCTGGCGCTCATCCTGGTCGACGCCCGCAACGGGGTGCTCGAGCAGTCCCGCCGTCACGCCTTCATCGCTTCGCTGCTGGGCATTCCCCACTTGGTGGTATGCGTCAACAAGATGGACCTGGTCGACTGGTCGCAGGACCGCTTCGATGAGATCCGAGAGGAGTTCCGCTCCTTTGCCATGAAGCTCGAGGTCCACGACCTGTCGTTCATCCCCGTCGCCGCCCTGCACGGTGACAACGTCGTGCAGCGCAGCGCCAGCATGCCCTGGTACGAGGGAACACCGTTGCTCCATCACCTGGAGAACGTCCACATCGCCTCGGATCGCAACCTCATCGACGCCCGCTTTCCCGTGCAGTACGTGATCCGGCCGCAGCAGGGCACCGACCACGAGCTCCACGACTACCGCGGCTACGCCGGCACGGTGGCGGGCGGCGT
>JAFAWZ010000178.1 GCA_019241495.1 Acidimicrobiales bacterium
AGCGGGGACAGGCACGCGTGCACGACGTGCAGCCCTTCTGGCCGTGCGTGCAATCGTCGGGACCGAGCTCGTCTTCGAGGTGGAAGGGCTTGTAGACGCCGTTGGTGTCGTCGTAGCCGAGGACGTCGTGGGGGCAGGAGACCACGCATCCGGCGCAGCCGGTGCACAGACCCGAGGTGACGACCTCGGTGAACAGCTCGGCCCATTGGGCCCGCCAGCGCTCCTTGACCGGTGCGTTCTCGGTTGCCGTCACACGATGGAGACTAGCGGTTCTTCGCGAATGGTCAGCTGTGGCCTGTGCCCGGTCCCGGTCGGTTCACCGCACCGGCCGGACCGGAATGTTCAAACCGGAATGTTCAGACCCATATGGCCTCGCCGGCCTCGGGATCGCCGGGTTGTTCGCATGTCGGGCACCACCAGCGGGCCACGAGCGGTGTGCCGCACGGATCGTGCACCGGGCTGGTCGCGCCTCCTCCGTGGTCGGAGCTCCATTGGGCGAGCAGCCACATGGCCCCGCCCAGGCCCCGACCCGAATCCGTGAGGTCGTAGCTGAAGCGGGGAGGGCGCTGCGAGTAGGGCACGGCGAGGATCAGACGGTCGGCCTCGAGCTGGCGCAGCCGCTGGGCCAGGACGTTGGTGGCTATTCCCGGCATCGCTTCTTGTAGGTCTGCGAACCGGCGGGGGCCGCCCATGAGCGCCTCGACTACAAGGAGCGACCAGCGGTCACCGACGCGCGCCAGAGCTCTGGCGAGGGGCGACGGGTCGGGTGGTGAGGTCTTGGACGGCACCAGATCTTTCTACCTCCTGTTGCATTTTCGAACCCTCGCCGCCCGATAGTGGTATGTTACTTGCAACTCACAAGTTAGTTGGAGGTGTGGCATGGGTGTCTTGGGTGAGCTGGAGGCGGTGGCCGGCCGATTGGCCGCTTCGGTGGGGCCGTCGGTGGTCCGTGTGGGGCGGGACCTCGGTCGGGGTGCGGGGATCGTTCTCGGCCCGGGCGTGGTGCTGACCAGCGCCCACAACCTGCGGGGCCAGGAGGTGACGGTTACGTTCCCAGGCGGCCGCCGGGTGGTCGGCGAGGTCAAGGGGGTCGACGCCGAGGGCGATGTAGCGGTGGTCGCTGCCGATACCGGGCCGGGCACTGCCAGCATCGAGTGGGCCGAGGCGGCCCCCGCCCTGGGCCAGGCCGTCTTCTCCGTGGGATCGATTCCCGGGTCCGGGTCGCCCCGAGTGACGCTCGGTGCCGTTTCGGCCGTGGGTGTGGCGTTCCGGGGGCCGACCGGCCGGCTCATCGCCGACGGGTTCGAGCACACCGCCATGGTGGGACGGGGATCATCGGGCGGCCCGGTCGTAGACGGGGAGGGCCGGCTGGTCGGGATCAACACCCACCGGCCCGGCGACGGGTTCTATCTCGCCATTCCAGCCAGCGGCGCCCTCCGGGCCCGGGCCGAGGCACTGGCCCGAGGCGAGTCCCCGGCCCGCCGGCGGTTGGGCATCGCCCTGACCCCCTCTCATGTGGCGGCTCGCTTGCGATCGGCGGTTGGCCTTCCTCCGCGTCCGGGCCTCCTCGTTCGCGATGTCGCCCCGGAAACCCCAGCGGCTGCGGCCGGCATCCAGAGGGGTGACCTGATAGTGGCCGCGGGCGGGTCGCCGGTGGAGTCCCTGGACGGGCTGCTCGCCGCGGTGGACTCTGTCGGCCCGGATGGGCGCCTCACCCTGGCCGTGGTGCGCGGCGCGGAGGAGCTCGCCGTCGACGTGGTGTTCGCGGCCTAGCTGCTCTCGGCCGCGCCCTGGCCGGTCTGGCCGGGGTCTGCCTGGGGCGATCGCCGTTCGTGGCGGGCCTGGAAACCCGCTCTGGCGACAGGTCCGTAGCGCCTCGTCGCCGGCATGCGCCTCCACACTTTGCGCACCGCCAGCTGCAGGATCCGGTACTCGAGCTCCTCGTCGGCCCGCCACGGGATGGCAAAGCGATGCCGGACGACCGGCGGCAGGCCGCCGATCGCAGCCAGCCGCAGCACCGGGTTGACGACCCGCGGTTGGAAGGGCCGGGTCCAGGCCGGAAGGAACGGCAGCTTCTTGGCCCGAGTGTGGAGGGCCATGTCGATGGTCCGCTCCGCTGCAGGTGTCAGCTCCAGCGCCGATTCGAGCTGGTCCTGCCACTTGGCTCGGAATTCACCATAGGTAGCGGGCACTGGGCTCATCGAGACCCCGTACCGGCGGTACCACTCGATCCCGTCGCGGTAGAGCTCCTCCCGCTCGAGGGGGCTGAGGCGGTGGTCGTCGAAGCGGTCGACCACCTGTTCCACGGCGTGCTGGAAGGTGGCGTGGGCCCACCAGAACGTCTCGGGGTCCAGCGCCCGGTAGGGCCGGCCCCGCTGGTCGACGCCCTCGATCCGGGCATGGCGGTCCCTCACCCGGTGCCCTAGCGTCTCGGCGTCGAGGCGGTATACGACGCCCATGATCTGGGGGATCGAGCGGATGATGCGGTCCCAGGGGTCGTTGAAGAAGTCGGAATGGTCGACCACGCCGGCGCCTATGGCCGGGTGCAGCAGCTGAAGGATCCCCGCCGACAACCCGGTGAAGGCCATGCGCCGGTCCCCGGCGTATGTCCACAGCAGCGAGCCAGGTTCTATCTCACGAGCGGAGGCCGGGTGAGAAGCTGTCGCAACACCCGCGGGAGGGAGAAGGCCGCCTTCTCCCATCTCGAAGTAGTTTTGCGACAGCTTCTGAGACATCTAGACGACCATAGTTTCGCGGTGCCGCAGTTCCGGTGGCTGGCGGGGGAGGACTCGAACCTCCAACATACGGCTCCAAAGGCCGTCGTTCTGCCATTGAACTACCCGCCACCGCGGGTCATCGGGTGATCCCCGTGCCTCAACAGGGTCGCGCAAAATGGTGCGCGATCACAGCACCTGGCGCTGATAGAAAAGAGCATGCGGAGCGAGACCAAGCTTTCGGCGGTCGTCCTGGCGGCGGGGGAGGGGACCCGCATGCGCTCCGAGCGGCCGAAGCCACTGCACCGGCTGTGCGGCCGGCCCATGGTCCTCCACGTCCTGCACGCCCTGGCCGAGTTGGATCTCGACCGGGCCGTGGTGGTGGTCGGCCACGGCGCCTCGCGGGTCACCAAGTCGGTCAGCGAGCAGCCCCCGCCGGGGTTGCACCTCGACTTCGTGGAGCAGCGGGTGCAGCGGGGCACGGGAGACGCTGTGCTCGTCGCTCTCACCGCATTTCCCGATGAAGACGTCGACGACGGCGACATCATCGTTCTGCCCGGCGATACCCCGCTGCTGCGGCCCCCCACCCTGGCCGCGCTGGTGCGCACCCATCGCGGGGCCGAGGCTGCCGCCACCGTCCTGACCGCCCGGCTGGAGGATCCCACCGGTTACGGACGCGTCACCCGCGACCGCAACGACCGGGTCTCGCGCATCGTCGAGCAGTCCGATGCCACGGACGAGGAGCTCGCCGTGAACGAGGTCAACACCTCCATCTATGTGTTCCGCCGCTCCGTCCTGGCCCCCGCCCTGCGCCGCCTGACTCCGGACAACTCCCAGGGCGAGTACTACCTCACCGACGTCATCGCCGTGCTCCACGACGCGGGCTATCCCGTCGTGTCCATGGTCGTCGACGACAGCATGGAGGCGGCCGGCGTCAACGATCGGCACCAGCTGTCGGTGGCCGAGGCCGAGCTGCGGGCCCGGATCAACGAGCGATGGATGCGCCGGGGAGTGACGATGGTGGATCCCGAGGCCACCTACATCGACACCACCGTCGAGCTGGCGGCCGATGTCGGCCTGTATCCGGGCACCCACCTGCAGGGGCGGACCGTGGTGGAGGCCGGGGCCGAGCTCGGCCCTCACACCCAGCTGTCGGACTGCCGAGTCGGGGCCGGGGCCGTGGTCACCGCCACCATCGGGCGCAACGCCGAGATCGGCAGCGAGGCCCGGGTCGGCCCTTGGGCCTACCTGCCGCCCGGCACCCGCATTCCCGCCGGCGCGGTGACCGGCGCCTGCTACACCGGGCGGGACGAGCGCGACGCCCAATAAGCTGGCCGCAATGAGCTCGACCCAGATGCTCACCCCTACCCGCAAGCTGCACCTGTTGACCGGCCGTACCCACCCCGGTCTGGCCGAGGACGTGGCCCACAACCTCGGAGTGGAGCTTGGCGACCCGAAGCTGGTCGACTTCGCCAACGGCGAGCTGCGACCTCGCTTCGCCGATTCCGTGCGGGGTGCCGACGTGTTCGTCATGCAGTCGCACGGCCGGTCCCCGGGCCGCTCGGTGAACGACTCGCTCATGGAGCAGTGGATCATGATCGACGCGGCCAAGCGGGCCTCGGCCAAGCGCATCACCGCGGTGTGCCCGTACTACGGATACTCCCGCCAGGACCGCAAGTCCAAGGAACGGGAGCCCATCACCGCCCGCATGGTCTCTGATTTCTTCAAGACCGCAGGTGCTGACCGGATCATGTCCATCGACTTGCACTCGGGCCAGATCCAGGGCTTCTTCGACGGACCGGTGGACCATCTCACCGCGGTCCCTCTCTTGACCGACTACCTGCGTGAGCACGCCCCTAGTGGGGACTTCGTAATGGTGGCTCCCGACACCGGGCGGACCAAGGTGGCCGAGCAGGCGGCTCGCCACGCCGGGTCCGAAGTCGATGTGGCCGCGGTGTACAAGCGCCGCCCGAAAGACGCCGTGAACCAGGTCCAGGCCCTCGACGTCATGGGCGACGTGGCCGGGCGCATGTGTGTCCTCATCGACGACATGATCGACACCGCGGGGACCATCTGCGCGGCGGCCGAGATCCTCTACCAGAAGGGCGCCACCGAGGTGTGGGCCATGTGCACCCATGCCGTCCTGTCTGATCCGGCGGTGGACCGACTGAAAAATTCGGCCATCTCGCGGGTGGTCGTGACCGACACGTTGCCCCTCCCCCCTGAGAAACAGATCGACAAGATCGAGATGGTCTCCATCGCCGGGGTGGTGGCCGACTGCATCGACGCCGTGTTCAGCGACCGCTCTGTGTCGCAGATCTTCGGCGGCGAGAACCAGACCTGAGGAGCGGCCCGCCCCGACAGGCCGCTAGACTCTCCCGGTCCTGATTCCGACAACGGAGTCCCAAGAGGGAGCGCGTTCAGATGGCAGAGATCACCTTGGTTGCCGAGCCGGGCCGTCGGACCGGGTCGGCCGAGTCACGGCGCCTGCGGGCGTCGGGACGGATCCCGGCCGTCGTCTACGGGCACGGGAGCGACGGCATCTCGGTGTCGGTCGACGGGCGGGACCTGCGTCACGCCCTCTCCGGCGAGGCGGGCCTCAACCAGCTCCTCGAGCTGAAGGTCGGCTCGGACACCCATCTGGCCATGGCCCGGGTGCTGCAGCGGCACCCGGTGCGCCACACCGTGCTGCACGTCGATTTCCAGATTGTGCGCCGCGACGAGGTGGTCTCCGCGGAGGTGCCGATCGTCCTGACCGGCGAGGCGAAGGCGGTAGCGACCGAGGGCGGCATCTTGGAGCACCCCCTCACTGCGTTGACCGTGCACGCCACTCCGGCGCGCATCCCTTCGGGCATCGAGGTCGACATCAGCAGCCTCACCATCGGCGACGGCATCCGGGTGGGCGACTTGAAGCTCCCGCCTGGGGTGACGACCGACACGCCCGACGACGAGATCGTGGTCATCGCCCAGGTCAGCCGGGCGGCCCAGGCGCTCGAGGAGATCGAGGCCGAGGAAGGCGCCGCAGAAGCAGAAGGCAAGGCTGAGGAAGGCGCGGCCGGAGGGGCCGAGGAAGCCGGCGGCGAGGGCGAGGGGGGCGCGGCGGCCGAGCCGGGGTCCCCGGAGGCCTAGCTGCCCGACCGCTCCGGTACCCCGGCCGACCTGTTGGCGGTCGGCCTGGGCAACCCCGGCGCGGAGTTCGCCCGCAGCCGGCACAACGCGGGCGCCGATGTCATAGCCCGCCTGGCCGACCGCCACGGCGAGCGGCTCAAGCGCTCCAAGGATCATGCCCTCGTCGCCGAGGCCCGGGTGGACGGCAAACGGCTGGCGCTCGCCTTCCCGCAGACCTACATGAACGATTCCGGCCGCGCTGTCGGGCCCCTCGTCCGGCGCTTCGGTATCGACGACCTGGCCCGCCTGGTCGTCGTGCACGACGAGCTCGACCTGCCCCTAGGGGTGGTGCGGGTCAAGGCGGGAGGTGGTCTGGCCGGCCACAACGGTTTGCGCTCCATCAACGCCCACCTCCACTCCGAGCGGTTCACCCGGGTGCGCATCGGCATCGGCAGGCCACCCGGCGGCAAAGAACGCGGTGTCGATCATGTCCTCGGGGCGGTGGGCAAGAAGACCAGGGAGGAGCTCGAGGTCAGCATCGAGGTGGCGGCCGACGCGGTGGAGTGCATCCTGGCCGAGGGCGTCCCGGCCGCCCAGACCCGGTTCAATGGGTCGAGTGCCTGAACCTCCCGAGAAGCTCGGTTCAAGAGGCGGCCTGGCCCCCCTCCTGCCCCTGTTGCGCAACGACGACACCTTCGTGGGCCTGCGCGACCTGCGCAGCGCGGTCGTGGCTGTGCCCGAGCCGGCCCGGGCCTTCGCCATCGCGGGCATAGCCGAGGCCTCGCGCCGCCACCCGGCCGTCGTGGCCGTGCCGACCAACTCCGAAGCCGAGCGGCTCGCCCGCGACCTCGAAGCGTTCCTCGGCACCGACGAGGTCGAGGTCTGCCCGGCGTGGGAGACGCTGCCCTTCGAGCGGGTCTCGCCGAGCATCGAGACCATGGGCCGGCGCCTGCGGACCATGTGGCGCCTGCGCAGCGGGATGTCGGGTCATCCCGAGCGGATCCCCAAAGTGCTCGTGGCCCCCGTCCGCTCGCTGCTCCAGCGGCTCGGGCCCCACGTGGAAGAAGCCGATCCGGTCCGGGTGGCCAAGGGCGAGGAGGTCGATCCGGAGCGGCTCGTGGCCCAGCTGGTCGAGATGGGCTACCGCCGGGAGTACCAGGTCGAGCACCGGGGCGAGATCGCCGTGCGGGGCTCGATCGTCGACGTGTTCGGCGCGACTGCGGACGTACCGGTCCGCATCGACCTCTGGGGCGACGAGGTCGACCGCCTGAGCGAGTTCTCGGTGGGTGATCAGCGCTCGACCCGCGACGTCGCAGAAGTCGAGCTGTTCGGCTGCCGGGAGCTGCGGCCCACCGAGGAGGTGAAGGAACGGGCCCGCAAGCTGGTGGCCAGCGCGCCATGGGGCCGCCAGCAGTGGGAACGCCTGGCCGACGGCTCCATCTTCGACGGCATGGAGTCGTGGCTGCCCTGGCTGACCGCCGACGAGCACCTGCTCGTCGACCTGCTACCCCAGGACGCGCTCGTCCTTCTGGTCGAGCCCCGCCGCATGCGCGACCGGGCTTCGGACCTCCTCGACGAAGAGGCGGCGTTGGCCTCGACGCTGGCCCAGACCTGGAACGCGGGTGACGACGACTTCCCCCGGCTGCACCTGCCGTTCGACCGGCTCCTGTCGCACACCAAGGCGGCTGCGTGGACCGTGACCGCCGCCCCGGAGGGCCCCGGCACCGAGGTCGTGGCGGCGACCGGATGGGACCCGGTGGTCGGCGACGGCGAGCGGCTCATGAACCAGCTGCGCGGCCTGCACGCCAACGGCTACCGCGTGGTCGTCTGTGCCGACGGGCGCGGAAGCGGGGCCCGGCTGGCCAGCCTGCTGTCCGACCATGGCATCAACACCTCTGGCATCAACACCGCTGGCATCAACGCCTCCCTGGAAGACGGCACCGGCCTGGCCGGTCCGGGCGCCCGGGTCGTGGTCCAGCCCCTCGAACGGGGTTTCCTGTACCCCGCCCTCAAGCTGGCCGTGCTGGCCGAGAGCGACGTCACCGGCCGTCGCCGGGCCCACCGCCGGTCTCGGCCGCGCGCCCGCAACTCCGAGACCTACTTCGACGATCTCAAGGCGGGCGCCTATGTCGTGCACTACCAGCACGGGGTGGGTCGCTTCGGCGGGATGGTACGGCGCTCGATCGGAGGAGTGGAGCGCGACTACCTGCTCCTCGAGTACAAGGGCGGCGACAAGCTGTACGTACCTTCGGACCAGGTCGACCTGCTGCGCCCCTACAGCGGAGGGGAGAGCCCGGCGCTCAACCGGCTGGGCGGAGCGGACTGGCAGCGGGCCAGGTCCCGGGTTCGTTCCGCGGTGCGGGAGATCGCCCAAGAGCTGGTCGTGCTCTACCAGAAGCGCGTCAACGCCCCCGGCCACGCCTTCGGTCCCGACACTCCGTGGCAGCACGAGATCGAGGAGTCGTTCCCCTACAACGAGACCCCCGATCAGCTCAAGGCCATCGACGAGGTGAAAGCGGACATGGAGGGGCCCAGCCCCATGGACCGCCTCATCTGCGGCGACGTCGGCTTCGGCAAGACCGAGGTGGCCCTCCGGGCCGCCTTCAAGGCGGTGCAGGACGGCATGCAGGTCGCCCTCCTCGTGCCGACCACCCTCCTGGCCGCCCAGCACCTGCAGACCTTCAGCGACCGCTTCGCCGGCTACCCGGTGAGGGTCGAGATGCTGAGCCGGTTCCTCACCCCCGCCCAGTCCAAGGTCGTGACCGACGGCCTGGCCGACGGGTCGGTGGACGTAGTCGTGGGCACCCACCGGCTCCTTTCGTCGGACATCACGTTCAAGAACCTCGGGCTGTTGGTCGTCGACGAGGAGCAGCGCTTCGGGGTGACCCACAAGGAGGCCATAAAGAAGCTGCGCACCGACGTGGACGTCCTCACCCTGACTGCTACCCCCATTCCGAGGACCCTGGAGATGAGCCTGACCGGGATTCGCGACCTCACCCTCCTGCATACTCCTCCTGCCGAGCGCCAGCCCATCCTCACCTACGTCGGCGAGTACGACGAGCGGGCCGTCGCCGAGGCCATCCGGCGGGAGCTTTTGCGCGAGGGTCAGGTCTTCTACGTGCACAACCGGGTGGCCGACATCGAGAAGGTCGCCGCCGAGCTGCGGGCCCTCGTCCCCGAAGCCCGCATCGTGACGGCCCACGGCCAGATGGACGAGGGCGTCCTCGAGAAGGTCGTGCTCGACTTCTGGGAGGGCCAATACGACGTTCTGGTCTGCACCACCATCATCGAGTCTGGTATAGACATGCCGACTGTCAATACATTGGTGGTGGACCGGGCCGACCGGCTCGGGCTCGGCCAGCTGCATCAGCTCCGGGGCCGGGTGGGCCGGGCCGGCCAGCGGGCCTACGCCTACTTGTTGTACCCGCCCGAGCAGGCCCTGTCCGAGGAGGCCTACGAGCGGCTCCGCACCATCGGCGAGCACACCGAGCTCGGTTCGGGCTTCAAGATCGCGATGCGCGACCTCGAAATCCGCGGCGCGGGCAATCTCCTTGGCGAAGAACAGCACGGCGAGATCGCAGCGGTGGGTCTCGAGATGTACAACCACCTGCTGGCACAGGCTGTCACCACGCTGCAGGGCAAGCCGGT
>JAFAWZ010000280.1 GCA_019241495.1 Acidimicrobiales bacterium
CCTCAAAAAGGGGGGCCGCATCGGGGGGGCTCGAGCCCTGCTCGGGTCGATGTTGTCGATCAAACCGGTGATAGAGGTGCGCGACGGGGTGGTCGAGAAGGAGTCGCAGCAACGCACCAGGGGCAAGTCACTCGCCTATTTGGCCGACAAGGTGCGTGGCGCGGGGCCGCTGCGCCGCTTGGCGGTGTGCTCGGCGGATGCCCCGGACCTCAATCAATTCCTGGCCTTGATAGACGGTTTGACGCCGATAGAGGGATCGACGTTGATCGGTGACATCGGCCCGGTAATCGGTACCCACGCCGGTCGGGGCACCGTCGGGGTGGCCTGGATCCCAGCGGCCGGCTGACTTTTCTGACTCGCCACAGGCAAGCTGACAGGGCGCGACCCGGGCGCGGGGGTAGCCTTGGGACGTTGTGCCGGGTTTCGACCAGTTGACCCAACCGCCGGGCGTAGGGCGTGTCCTGGCCGGACGTTACAGGATGGTCGCGCCCATAGCACGGGGCGGGATGGCCGAGGTGTGGGAAGGCTACGACGAGGTTCTGTCCCGCCCAGTGGCGGTCAAGGTGCTTCAGGCCCACCTGGCCGCAGATGGAGTCTTCCTCGAGCGGTTCCGGCGGGAGGCCGTGACGGCCGCTCGGCTGGGCCATCCCGGGATCACGGCCACCTTCGACACTGGGATCGACCAGGGGACCGCGTTCATCGTGATGGAGCTGGTCCGGGGGCGCAACCTCCGCCAGCTGCTGGCCGACTACGGGCGACTCGAACCGTGGCAGGCAGTGGCGGTGACCCGACAGGTGGCAGACGCGCTCGCGTACGCCCACCAGGCCGGGCTGGTGCACCGAGACGTGAAGCCGGCCAACATCCTTCTGGTCGAAGACGAGCTGGGCTCGATCCGGGTCAAGGTGACCGACTTCGGGATCGCCAAGGCGGGCTTGGAATCCGGCGGCGACCTGACCCGCACCGGGATGGTCCTCGGGACCCCGAAGTACCTGAGCCCGGAGCAGATTCGCGGCAGCGACCCGGACTCGAGGGCGGACCTCTACTCCCTCGGGGTGGTTCTCTACGAGATGCTTGTCGGCGAACCGCCGTTCGTCGGTGAGAACGACATGGCCACCGCGCTGGCCCACCTGAACGAGCGGGTCCCCAAGCCGTCTGCGTCGGTGCGGGGGGTGCCGGGCGGGCTTGACCGCGTCGTCACCGACCTGCTGGCCAAAAGCCCGGCCCGGCGCATCCAGTCCGGGGCCGAGCTGCGCCAGCGACTGGATGGCTTGGGGTCGCTCGCTCCCCCACCGCCCGGCCGTTCCGGCGATGGTCCCCGGAGGACGGCCCGGCGCCGCCACGACGGGCCACGCACGCCGGTACCGGCCGCGTTCTCCTTGCCCGAATCGCAACTACCCGAATCGCAAGTAGTTGACGGCTTGGGGATTCCCCCGGGGGCTGGGAACGGGGCAGGAACGAGCCCGACCGGAGCGACGGGCAGCCGCTTCACACCTGTCCCCCCGCCTCCTCCGAACCGTTCCCTTAGTCGAGAGTCGGCCAGCCGGGCTCCCGGCGCCGCCCCCACGACTTCCCTGGCCCCGCCCGATCCCACTCGCGTCCGGTCGGCCACCGACCAGATGGGCGTGGCGCCGGCGAGTCACCGGTTCCGCAGGAGCGAGCGCACCGCAGGTTTCGTGGTGCTCGGGCTGGTGATCGTCGGTGCCGTTGTGGCCGCCACCTTGCTGAGCACTAGCTCGAACGGGCGCCGCAGCCCGGCCTCATCGCTGGCGCCCGCGGTTTCGGGAGCCGGGTTGAGGATCGTCGGAGTGACGGTGTTCATGAACAACAGCCGCAGCCCCGACAACCCGGACCTCACCCCTTCCACCTTCGACGGCAACCCGAACACCTACTGGCAGACGGACCACTACACCACTCCCACCTTCGGCAACCTCTACACAGGGATCGGCCTGCAGATCCAGGTGGCCTCGACGTCGACCCTTCGCACGTTGACCGTCAGCTCCCCGACCACCGGCTGGGCCGCCTCCACTTACGTCTCAGCCACCTCGGTTGCCAACGGCCAGCCCATTGCGAGCTGGGGTCCAGCGACGGACGCCAAGAGTGCGATCAGTGGGAACGCCACGTTCTCGCTGGGATCGCGCCGGGGCCAGTACGTGCTGTTGTGGATCACCAACCTGGGCCCCGATCTCGTTGCCAAGGTCGGTGAGCTGACCGTCGGCTAGGTGGATCTCCCCGCCACTACTCCCCGTTGCGGGCGTGATGGGTAGGCTCTGACCCCATGACTGCGACCGGGCCTGCGAGCTCCCCAGGTCAAGAGAAGGACTGGACCTCAGAGATCGCCGGTCGGATCGAGTCGACGGTCGCCCTGGTCCGAGACAAGACCACAGTTCCGGCCACCCTCGTGGCCCGGGGGCTCGTGTTCGGGTTGGTGGTGGGAGTTCTGGCCGCCGCCATGTTGTTCTTGTTGGTGGTCGCGCTGGTGCGGATAGCGGACGTCTACCTGCCCTTCCAGCCGGTCGGCCGGCGGGTGTGGGTCGCTGACGCCATCGCCTCGGCAATATTCCTGCTCGGCGGGGCGTTGGTGTGGCGCAAGAGGCGTCCGAAGGACGCCTGAGCAGTCGGGAAGTGGAGATCGAGCCATGAGCGAGGCGGCTGATACGTCCGTACGCAACGTGATCATCATCGGGTCTGGACCGGCCGGGCTGACTGCCGCGATCTACGCGGCCCGGGCCAACCTCGAACCCCTGGTCCTCGAGGGGCAGCCGTCGTCCACCAGTGACCAGCCGGGTGGCCAGTTGATGCTGACGACCGACATCGAGAACTTCCCCGGCTTCATCGAGGGGTTGGCCGGCCCTGAGCTGATGGGCAACATGCGGGCCCAGGCGGGGCGGTTCGGCGCCGAGTTCATCACGACCAAGGCGGAGAGGGTCGACTTCTCGTCTTCACCGTTCTCGGTCTGGGCGCCTGACCCAGCGACGGGCGAGATGGTCCACCACCAGGCGCGGTCGGTGATCGTGTCCACCGGTGCTCGCAGCTTGATGCTCGGCCTGCCAGCCGAGGAACGCCTGTTGAGCCGAGGGGTTTCCACTTGTGCGACTTGTGACGGTTTCTTCTTTCGGGGTCAGCAAATCGCGGTGATCGGCGGAGGTGACTCCGCCCTCGAAGAGGCCATCTTCCTCACCAAGTTTGGCGAGACGGTGACGGTCATCCACCGCCGCAAGGAGTTGCGGGCATCGAAGATCATGCAGGACCGGGCGTTCAAGAACCCCAAGATCCGATTCGTCTGGGACTCAGTCGTCACCCACATCGCGGGGGAGTCCAAGGTCGAGGGGCTTCATCTCCGCAACGTGGTCACGGGAGAAGAGTCCTTCCTCCCCGTGACCGGCGTGTTCGTGGCCATCGGCCACGTCCCGAACACGGACGTCTTCCGGGGTCAGCTGGACATGGACGAGAACGGCTATCTCCTCACTGCACCGGGCTCCACTGCCACCAACGTGGTTGGGGTGTTCGCTTCGGGCGACGTGCAGGACCACGTCTATCGCCAGGCCGTCACCGCGGCCGGCAGCGGCTGTATGGCGGCTATCGATGCCGAGCGTTGGCTGGAGGCCACGACCTCCTGACCGTCCGGAGGCCTATTAGGATATTTCAGTCGTTCTCATGGATTCAACGTGTTGCGGCAGGCGGAGGAATGGCTGGCACTGAGCCGGTGTTGTAAGCGGAGACGCCACGGGAGAGGCCCGGGGCCGGGAGGAAGGCGATACAGGTGGCTCAACTCGAGTTGACCCTTACCGATCAGACGTTCGACGAGGAGATCAAGGCCGCGAGCGAG
>JAFAWZ010000288.1 GCA_019241495.1 Acidimicrobiales bacterium
GCCGGCCAGCCGTGCAGCTCGGCGTCGACGGTCTCCATGGCCAGGTTGGCGCCCTTCACTATGCGCACCTTGATGGCAGCTCCACCGCCGGCGCGCCGCTGGCGGGCCCATCGGCACAGCTCCTCCATAACGGCCGCCGACTCGGGGAGGTAGGCCTGCAGCACTATCCCGGCGTGCGTCGAGCAGTAGGGGTCCTCGTCGAGCACCTTCTGGAACACCGCGGTCGTCAGCTCGAGATCGCGGTACTCCTCCATGTCGAGGTTGACCAACTTGGTCGCGCCGGCGGCGGCGTAGAGCCGGCGCAGCCGGGACGCGATCCGCTCCACCTCGATGTCGAAGGCCAGCACGTCGAGCTGGGAGCAGATCGCCGAGATCTTCACCGATACGTAGTCGATCTGCGGGTCGGCGAGGGCAGCCACGATCTGGGCCAGCCGCCGCTCGGCCTCGGCCTCTCCGAGGACGGCTTCACCGAGGAAGTTGACGTTGAGCTGCATGCGGCCCGCCCGGCGCCGTTCGATGTGGCGATGCAGGCGCCGGGGGGACGCGGGCAGGATCACCCCGGCCATCTCGGCCAACACCCGGGCCCGCACGGCCGGCACGACCAGCCCGGGCAGGAGAGGAGCCAGCCGGGCGCCGGCCCGGAAGGCCACCCGGTCCAGTGGTCCGAGACCGGATCCGGCGGTCGGGTTGGCGGCCAGCTCGGCATACACGCGGGCGGCCCGTTCGGGGTCATGAATGCGCAGAACCTCGTCGGTCAGGGCGAGGATGGTCTCGCGCCCCACCGGGTCGGCTAGGAGGCGGGCCAGGCGAGCCGCTTGGCGGCGCTCCCGGGGCCGGCGCCGGGCAGCCGCATCGGTCAGCAGAGACGCAGCCAGTCCTTCGGCGTCGTCGACCTCGGCCGATGTGGCGGAAGACGGCCCGACGACAGAGCCATGGCCCATCCCGGCAACGTATCCCAGAGTGGTCCACGGCCTGGATGACCGGTATTTTCGGAGGTAGATCCGCATGGGAGGTCCCTGATCGATGTCGACGAGCGAGACCGGCGATCGAGTTGCCGGTGAAGGAACCACCGGCGACCCGGTCACCGAGGTGAAGAAGTGGCTGGCCGAGAGCTGGGATCCCGATCTGACCGTGGCCGAGTGGTGGGATCGTCTCGGGCGGTCGGGGTGGGCTGCACCGGGCCTTCCCGAGAACAGCTTCGGAAGGGGCCTCTCGCGCTCCGAGACCGTGGCCGTGCAAGAAGCCGTCGCTGACTTCGGCGCCCTGCCCGCCCCCGGCGGGATCGGTCTGCTCCTCGCCGCCCCGACCATCGCCGTGCACGGCACGCCCGAACAACGGGACCGCTACGTCGGCGCCATCGTCACCGGCCAAGAGGCGTGGTGCCAGCTCTTCAGCGAGCCGGCGGCCGGATCCGACCTGGCCGGCCTCCAGACGAGGGCAGTCCGCGACGGCCATGAGTGGGTGATCACCGGCCAGAAGGTGTGGACTTCGGGGGGCAAGGTCGCCGACTTGGCCATGCTCTTGGCCCGGACCGATCCCGACGTCCCCAAGCACCAGGGCATCACCTACTTCGCCTTCGACATGAGACAACCCGGGGTGGAGGTGCGGCCCCTGCGTGAGATGACCGGGCGGGCGTTGTTCAACGAGGTCTTCATCAACGAGGCTCGGGTCACCGACGACGCTGTCATCGGCGGTGTCAACAATGGGTGGGCGGTGGCCAACACGACGCTGGGCTTCGAACGGGCCGGCCTCGGCGCGGGGGGCGGCTCGGCGGCAGCCAGCACCGCCATGCCTGGCTCGATCGCCGGCGACCTGGACAAGCGGGTCGGCGACCTGGTCGGCGCCCGGGCCCGGGGCGGATCCGGCGGACCGGGCGGGCTGGGCAACACGACCCGCCTCCTCATGGCCGTGGCACGCGAGCTCGGGGCCACCGAGGACCCCTGCGTCCGCCAGGACCTCGTGCGGCTGCACACCCTCAGCGAGATCGGTCGCTACATGAGCCTGCGCCAAAAGGCGCTCAAGACCGAAGGCGGCGACATCCCTGGGATGGGGAACATGGCCAAGCTCTCCATGAGCATCATCGTGCGGCTGTCGCGCGACCTCGGCCTGCGCATGTTGGGCGCCCGGGGGATGCTCCACGGCTACGACACGGGAGCCGACGACGCCTTGTCCGCGCTGGCGCCCGGCCCGCTCGGTGGGCTGGTCACCGAGCTGGCCCTCTTCGCCCAGGGCCCTCCCATCTACGGGGGCACCGACGAGATCCAGCACAACATCATCGGCGAGCGGGTCCTCGGCCTCCCCAAAGAGCCCAACCGGGACAAAGTGACCCCGTTCAAAGACCTGCCCAAGAACTGAAAATGCCCGGCCCGCGAAACCAGTCAAAAGCCTGATTCGGGCAACCGAAATTACCTATTGGTGCCCGAGCCGAAACTACTTGGATGGCTTCGATGAGGTTGGACGTTGCGTTGTGTCAGTATCCGCCTTCGGCCGCCCAAGTAGTTTCGGCGAGGACACTTAGGACCCATTCCGCACGCCCCCTGGACAACTTTATGCTCATGCCGTCCACCAGCACCCGGTAGCGTATGGTCGCTTCTCCTGCCGAGCGCCAAACTGCCCCAGCGACCAGCTCCCAGCCGAGAAATGACATGACGGACGCAAGCCCCATCCGAAGCGGCCTGAGTGCAGTAGACGTTGCCGTCCTCGGCCAGAAAGAAGCGCTCCAACGCCTGGAGTTGTTGGCTACCGCCAGCAGCCTGCTCGACGCGACCATCGACGACTACGAAGACGCCATGGACAGCGTGGCCGAGATGTGCGTGTCGGAGTTCGCCGACCTGTGCGCCATCGAGGTCATCGCTCCCGACGGCAACGTCCGCCCCGCCGCCTACCGGCACACCCGCACCAGCGGTCTGCGCCTCCCCGACGGGTGGAGCCCCATTGGGCGCCTCGTCGCCCCCGACCGCCGCCCGGCTCTCGTGTTCGAGGGCTCCGAGGGCTCGATGTCGGCCCAGCAGGTGCGCGACCGGCTCGGCGCCCAGTCCCTGATCGCCGTCCCGATCTCGGGGGGAGGGTTGACCCTCGGCTGGTTCGTCGCCGCCACCGGATCACACCGGCGCGGCTTTCGGCCTTCCGCCCTGCGCATCGCCACCGACTTGAGCGGCCGTATCGCGGCTGCCATCCAGCGGGTCATGCTCCACCGCGAAATGCAGGCGTCGGCCCGGGAGCAGAGCCGGACAGTGCGCCGGCTGCGCCGGCTGGCGGCGGCCGCCACCAACCTGGCCGGGGCGGCCACCCCGCAGGCCGTGCTCGACACCGCTTGCATGGAGGCCTGCGTGATCCACGAAGCCGACGGGGCGGTGGCGGTGTGGTCCAAGGCCGACGGCTCGACCGTCACCGCTCAGGCCGGCGATGTGGACATGGACGTGGCCACCTCGGCGTTCGAATCGGTGGCTTCGGGGCGGGTGAGCCGGGGGCGGGGCTGGATCGCCTACCCCCTGCCCAACACCGACCCGTGGCAACACGCCGCCCTGGTCGTCTTCGTCGGAGCCGAGTTCACCGGCGAGGAGGAGCCGGTCCTCAGCTCGTTGGCGTCGCTGATACCTGTGGCCTTCGAACGGGCGCAGGGCACCGAGGTCGCCCTCACCCACCAAGCTCGTCTCCGCACGGTCGTGGACGCATCCCCGGTGGCTTTGGTCGAGATCGACCCGT